>JAKSBI010000886.1 GCA_022361215.1 Hyphomicrobiales bacterium
CGCGCGACCATCTCGGTCTACGCCCATGGCAAGGACTACCACGACATCGTCAAGAAGAAGCTGAAGCGGGTGGCCGGCTGGCTGCACCGCACGTCCGGCGCCGAGGTCAAGGTCTTCGTCGACACGGCGCCGGTGATGGAGAAGCCCCTGGCCGAGGCGGCGGGCGTGGGCTGGCAGGGCAAGCACACGAACCTCGTGTCCCGCCCCCACGGCTCCTGGCTGTTCCTGGGCAGCATCTTCACCACCGCCCCGATCGCGCCGGACGCGCCCGAGGCCGACCATTGCGGCAACTGCCGGCGCTGCCTCGACGTCTGTCCGACCGATGCCTTTCCAGCGCCCTATCAACTCGACGCGCGCCGCTGCATCTCCTATCTCACCATCGAGCACAAAGGGCACATCCCAGTGGAATTCAGAGAAGCCATCGGCAATCGCATCTATGGCTGCGACGACTGTCTCGCCGTCTGTCCCTGGAACAAGTTCGCGCAGACCGCCAGCGAGATCCGCTTTCACGGCGACGGTACGAGCGACGGTCCGGAGATCGAGGAGCTGCTGGAGCTCGACGACGCGGCCTTTCGCGCCCGTTTTCGGGGCACGCCTGTCAAGCGCACCGGGCGCGACCGGTTCCTGCGCAACGTGCTGATCGCGGCGGGAAACTCCAAGAGGCCGGCGGTCTGGCCGAAGTTCGAGAGGCTGCTGGCCGACGACTCGCCGCTGGTGCGCGGCGCCGCGGTCTGGGCCAGCGGCCGTTTGCTCGACGGCGAGGCGTTCGAGGGCCTGCGGGCGCGCCTGGAGCCGCGCGAGCATGACGAGCAGGTGCGGGCCGAGTGGCAGGGAGAGCTCGTATCGTGAGCGCGCTGTTCTGCTTCGGCCTCGGGTTCTCGGCGCGGGCGCTGGCCCGGCGACTTCTAAACAATGGCTGGGCCGCGACCGGCACGGCGCGCTCCGAGGACAAGCTCGAAGCGCTGCGCGGCCAGGGCTTCGGCGCCGTCCTCTTCGACGGCGAGGCTCCGGGGCCGGAGGTTCCGGCGGCGCTGAATGCGGCCAGCCATGTGGTCGTCTCCACCCCGCCCGGCGAGGCTGGCGATCCGGTGCTGCGTCATCACGGCGACGACTTGGCGGCCGCGTCGTCGGTGGGCTGGATCGGCTATCTTTCGACGGTCGGCGTCTATGGCGATCATCAGGGTCAATGGATCGACGAGACCGCGCCGCTCAATCCGAAGAGCGAGCGCAGCAAGCGCCGCGTGGCGGCGGAGCGGGCCTGGCTCGATTTCGGCGCCCGCTCGGGCAAGCCGGTACAGATCTTCCGGCTCGCCGGCATCTACGGCCCCGGCCGCAGTGCCATCGACAATCTGCGCCAGGGGCGCGCTCGGCGCATCAACAAGCCGGGCCAGGTCTTCAACCGCATCCATGTGGAGGACATCGCCACGGTCCTGGAGGCGTCGATCGCGCGGCCCAATGCGGGCGCCATCTACAATGTCACCGACGACCTGCCGGCGCCGCCGCAGGACGTGGTGGCCTACGGCGCCGAGCTGATGGGCGTTCCCGCGCCGCCGGAAGTCTCCTTCGAGGAGGCCGACCTCAGCCCCATGGGGCGCAGCTTCTATGGCGAGAACAAGCGCGTCTCCAACGCCCGCATCGCGTCGGAGCTGGGCGTCCGCCTCGCCTGTCCGACCTACCGGGAGGGGCTCAAGGCCGTGCTCGACGCTTCGGGGGAGTAGAGCGTTTTTCTAATTTGCCGCGACTTGCCCCACACACTCCCGTTATTCCTGCGAAAGCACGGTAGTGTCCGGCATTTGAGCCAAGCGCATCCCGAACCGTCGTCATTGCCGGCCTTGTGCCACTGCTATCCGGTTGAGGGGCCGGATCGCTTTAGCACGGCCAACTCCACCCCATAGGCGTCATTGCCCGGCTTGACCGGGCAATCCAGTAACCTCAGGCTTTTGCGAGGATCTTCCGCCGTGCCACAGCCTCAAAGGGCGGTGGATACTGGATCCCCCGGTCAAGCCGGGGGATGACGGTGGGGGGCGTGTCCTCACTCTGAGAAACACGAATAAGTGCTGCAATCACAGTCGCTTACCACGATACTGCCCGTCTAAACCGGACAGCAGTGGCACAAGGCCGGGCATGACAGTGTCTTGAGAGTGCAACAGACCTCCCGAACGGGCTGTCCAGGCACGCGTGTCCCAGCCCACCTTCGGCGTCATTCCGGCGAAGGCCGGAATCCATTCGCGGTTGCTGTTTGATGCAGCGGCTGAGCCGGCTTTCGCACGGCTGCGGCGATCTCCCGGTTCCCTCTAATCAGGCCACATCTGCGCCGCGTTGCGTGGATCCCGGCCTTCGCCGGGATGACGCCAAGATGGCCGGCGCCTGCCGTAGCGGCACAACGGTCAGTCGAAGGGCAGGCGGCTCTCGAAGAACCTGTCGTAGAGATCGACGCTGGACTCGCGCCCGATCGCGGCGCGGTTCGCCTCGAGCCAGTGCTCGGCCTCTTCGCGGCCCGCCGCGTGCAGGTGCACGAGCAGGTCCCAGTCCGGCAGCATCTTGC
>JAKSBI010000684.1 GCA_022361215.1 Hyphomicrobiales bacterium
GATCAAGTCGATCGCGCGTATCAGCTTCACGGTCGAGCGGCCGAAGAGCTTCTGGCAGGTGGTGCAGGGCCGCGAATACGGCTTCTGGGCCAACGTCAACCCGCAGGTGCGCCATCCGCGCTGGAGCCAGATGACGGAGAAGGTGCTCGGCACCGACAAGCGCATCGCAACCCGGCTCTTCAACGGCTACGGCGACTTCGTCGCCGATCTCTACAAGGGCCTGGAGCGCGAGAAGCTGTTCATGTGAGCGGGGGCGGGCGGCCCAACTGGGCGTCATCCCGACGCAGGCCCATTGGTGTCTGGGATTTGAGCGAAGCCCGTATCTAACCGTCGTCATTGCCGGGTTGAACACTGGGTCCGGCAATCCATGCCATTTGCCGCTCGATTTCGCCGAGAGGCCAGTGGAATGGATGCCCGGATCAGGTCCGGGCATGACGAAAATCGAGGGCGTGGTAGACCACCCGAAAGGCTGTCCGGGCGCACAGCTTCAGGCCAGAAACCAAGGCCGTGCCTGCCATCCAGACCGACCCGTTCCCAAAATCCCGGACACCAATGGGCCTGCGTCGGGATGACGGCCGAAGGGGGGTGGGATCGCGTGGGTCTTTGATGCGGTAATGAAAGAAATTGAGCCCCAGTGCATGGCACTGGGGCTCAGAATGCATCTCGCCGGCAGCCAACTGGGCTACCGGCGAGAGAAGGCGTCAAAGGGAGGGAGGATTTGCCTTCAGTGCTGCCGAAGCAGCCACCTAGATATGGCCTGAAAACCCCCCGCCAACAAGCCACCGGGGCGCATGGCAGCCATGCATATCTGCATATCAGAAGTTGTCGTTGTTCCGGGTCTCATCGATCAGTAATTCCAATGGCGCGCCCGTGCCAACAGGTAGTCGCGGAAGACATTGACGCGCTTGGAATTTCGCAGCTCCTCTGGATAGACGAAATAGGATTCGAGCTCCGGCAGCTCGGCGTCGCTCATCACCGGCACCAGGTCCCGGTCGTCATGGGCCATATAGTCCGGCAGCACGGCGATGCCGATGCCGCGCCGGACCATCTGCTTGAGCGCATAGAGGCTGTTGATGCGCAGCACGGGCACGCGCCGCTCGTCGCCGTTGAGGCCCGCGGTCTCGAGCCAGTTGAGATCGCGCACCTGGGCCGGCGTGTGGCCGCCGAAGGTCAGGATCTTGTGATTGTCCAGATCGGACATGTCCTTGGGGCTGCCGAAGCGCTTCAGATAGACGTTGGAGGCGTAGACGTGGAAATGCACCGTGAAGAGCCGCCTCTGGATCAGATCCGCCTGGGTCGGCTGGCGCAGCCAGATGGCGACGTCGGCCTCGCGCTTGGCCAGGTCCAGCTCCTCGTCATGCAGGAGGAGCTGGAGCTGGATGTCGGGATAGAGCTCGGCGAACTCGTGGATGCGCGGTGCCAGCCAGCTCGAGCCGAAGCCGACGGGCGTGGTCACGCGCAGCTCGCCGAAGGGCTTCGACTTGGAGTCGGCCAGCCGCGTCTCGGTGGACTGCAGCTTGTGCAGCACGTCGTCCGCCGTGCGGTAAAGCAGCTCGCCCTGCTCCGTCAGCACCAGGCCGCGGGCGTGACGGTGGAACAGCGGCACGCTCAGATCCTTCTCGAGCGCGCCCACCTGACGGCTGACCGCCGACTGGCTCATGGCCAGACGCTCGCCCGCGTGGGTGAAGCTGCCGGCCTCCGCGGCGGCATGGAATATTCTCAGCTTGTCCCAATCCATTGAGCGCGTTCCAAGAATGGCCCTCGCAAGGGCGGTCGCGATCTACTCCGCGGCTTCGCTGGCGGCCTCCAGCGAAGCCAGGAACTTCTCGGCCTCGAGCGCGGCCATGCAACCCATGCCGGCCGCCGTCACCGCCTGCCGGTAGACCTCGTCGGTGACGTCGCCGGCGGCGAAAACGCCGGGCACGCTGGTCACGGTCGAGTCGGGAGCGGTTACGATGTAGCCGTTCGCCTGCATGTCGAGCTTGCCCTGGAACAGCTCCGTCGACGGCACATGGCCGATGGCGACGAAGATGCCATCCACGGCTTTCTCCGTCACGGCGCCCGTCTTGACGTTCTTCAGGCGGGCGCCCGTGACGCCGAGCGGCTGATCGGTGCCGGTCACCTCCTCGAGCACCGTGTCCCATAGCACGTCGACCTTCTCGTGGGCGAGCAGGCGGTTCTGCAGGATCTTCTCGGCCCTGAGCGCGTCGCGGCGATGCACCAGCGTGACGCGCGAGGCGAAGTTGGTCAGGAACAGCGCCTCCTCGACCGCGGTGTTGCCGCCGCCGATCACCAGCACCTCCTTCTCGCGGTAGAAGAAGCCGTCGCAGGTGGCGCAGGCCGAGACCCCGAAGCCCTTGAACTTGTCCTCCGACGGCAAGCCGAGCCACTTGGCCTGGGCCCCGGTGGCGACGATCAGGCTGTCGGCGCTGTACTCGGCCCCCGAATCGCATGTTAGGCGGAACGGCCGCCCCGTCAGCGTCACCTCGACGACGTGGTCGGAGACCATCTCGGTGCCCACATGCTCGGCCTGGGCCTGCATCTGCTCCATCAGCCAAGGCCCCTGGATCACATCCGCGAAGCCCGGATAGTTCTCCACGTCGGTGGTGATGGTCATCTGGCCGCCGGGCTGGATGCCCTGGATCAGCATGGGCTCCAGCATGGCGCGGGCGGCATAGATCGCCGCCGTGTAGCCGGCCGGGCCGGACCCGATGATGATGACCTTTTTGTGCTGGTTCGCCACGACGTTACGCCCTCGAAATGCCTCAGGTTGCGGGCGCCGTTCGGCGCCCTTGGCTCACAGTTAGGGTATGGCTGCTGGCCTGACAAGGTGGAAGGCGCGGGGTGCAAGCCCGCGCGCCCGTCAGGCCGGCTCGGGACCGGGGTTACGCGGACGCCGAGATCCGCTTGAGACCGGCGGAGAGCGTATGGCGCAGCTTGTGGAAGGCGCGTTTGTTCTCCGACGTCATCCAGTTCATCTGGATCGACCGGCGGACGCCCTCGAAGGGGCCGTGGCCATGGAAGGAGACGTCCGAGCGCTTGAAGACGAGCAGGGTGCCGCCGTCGGGAGGCACCTCCTCGGCATAGTCCTCGAGATCGGTGCCGCTGCGCAGCATGCGCAGCTTGCCGCCCGCCTCGGCCCAGTCGCGGTTCATATAGAGCAGGCAGGTGATGATCTTGTCCTTGGAGTCGGTGTGGATCTTGCCGTCGGTGGCGCGGCAGTAGCCGCGCAGCGAGTACATCTTCGGCCGGCCGTCCAGCGCCACGTCGAACTTCTCGGCGATGGCGGCCTCGTATTCCGGCCCGTCGAGCTCGGCGAGCACCTCTTGCAGCGGACCCGGAATTGTTAGCGTATCCAGAGGATAAGATCCGCCCTTTGAGATGTCGGGATAGGTCTCGATGATGCGGTCGACGCTGTCGGGCCGAAGGAACCCGGGGACCACGGTGTACACGAACGGGTCCGTGCGAAGGTCCGCGGCGCGCAGCCGATCGATCTCGAGATGCTTCATCGAATGGATCCCTCTACGCTCTCGACGCTTTCCTGCTCCCCCCGCCGGAGCCAGCGTCGCTCGATCTCGCGGGCGATGATCGCGGCGGAGTCTAGCGGGGCGTAGCTCCAGTTTTCAAGCCGAGCGAACGTCTCGGGCAGGGCGCGTGTTGCGCCATATCGCCGCAAAGCCTCATGGAATTGGCGGAATTTGGCGGATCCGCCCTCGGGCTCGAAGACGTGGACCGGCCGGCCCGTGGCGCAGGCTTCGCCGGTCATGTTGACCGAATCGGCGGTGACGACCAAGCGGTCGGCAAGCGCGAGGAACGCGGCGTAGGGGTTCTCGCCGGTGCCGTCCCAGACCACGCGCTCGGCGCCGTCGGTCGCCGCGCGGATGGCGGCCGTGACCGCTTCGGGCGTGCGCCGCGACGGCGTGATCAGGAAGCTCGCGCCGAGCGCCGCGAGGGAGCGGAGCGACCGGGCGAGGCGGTCGACGGCCGCAGGGGTGTACCTGTAGATGGCGTTGGGGCCGCCGAGGATCACGGCGACCCGCGGCTGGGGCAGGCGGGCCAGCCCTGCGGGCGGCGCCTGCCGCAGCTTGGCCAGGAGATCGGCCGAGAAGCCGTGCGGGGCGGTCAGGGTGGTCAGCACATTGGCGCCGCGGATGCTGTCGTGCTCGGGCACGCAGATCAGGTCCGCCGTGCCCGTGCCGGTGCGCGGGTTCTGGAGCACCACGGTGAAGGTGTCGGGACCGGCGGCGCGGCGTATGGCCCGAATGTAGGGGATGCTCTGCCGTCCGGTGGCGAGCGCCACGGCGGGCCAAGGCGGCGCGAACGGGCCGCGCGCCTTGCCGAACGCATCCTTCGGGTCGGTCGGTCCCCAGGGCGCCAGCGTGCGCCAGGGCCGTCCGGGCGCGACATGCTTGACGGCGATGTCCATGCCCAGCGCCTTGGCGACGCCGTGGCACTGCACATCCATTCCGGCCTTGCCGTCGGTGATCAGCCAGGCCGGCCGGCCGGCCAGCGGCGTGGCCGGTGCGGACTCTGCCGGATCGGTCATGGTCTGGATCGCGGTCCTGGATGGGTCCGGAAAGGACCCTGCTCGGCAACTTTGTTGTCCGATATTGCCTCGGATATTTCCATTAAGTTCAAACGCATGAAACAATCTTGCGTCCCCTGTTGCGCTCGCCCTAAGCTTGCGGCCACGCTTTTAGCCGGTGGCGGTGCCCGGGTCCATCGGCGCTTGAACGGGACGCACGGCATGGTTTCCGACGCTCTGGACCAAACCGACTGGAAGATCCTGCGCGAGCTGCAGGCCGACGGGCGGATCACCAACGTGGCGCTCGCCGAGCGCGTGGGCATCTCGGCCCCGCCCTGTCTGCGCCGGGTGCGGGCGCTGGAGGCGGCAGGTATCATCGGCGGCTACTGCGCCCTGATCGACGAGAAGCGCGTGGGCTTCGACGTCACGGCTTTCGCCATGGTGGGGCTGCACAGCCAGGCCGAGGCCGACCTGGTCGCTTTCGAGGAGCGGGTGCGCTCCTGGCCGATCGTCAGGGAGTGCTACATGCTGTCGGGCGAGATCGACTTCATCCTGAAATGCGTCACGCCCGATCTGGCGGCGTTCCAGGACTTCATCATCAACGAGCTGACGGCCGCGCCCAATGTGGACAGCGTCAAGACGTCGCTGTCGATCCGCCGCTCGAAGCGGGAGCCCGGCGTGCCGATCTGACGCAGGTGGATGGGTGGGCCGGCGCTCAGGCCGAGGACGCCGCCGGGGCCGGCTCCGCGTCGCTTGCGGCATGCGCCTTGACCTGCGTGATGGCCGACCTGGCGGCCTCGACGGTCAGGGTGTCGTAGGTGCGCATGGCGTCGGCGATGGCACGGCCGTTCATGCGGTGGGTGGCGGTGCGGATCTGCAGGAGCGAGGAGTAGGTCTTGTTCTGGAAGCCGTTGGCCTTGCACAGGATGCCGAGGGCGCTGATGTTGGCCTTCAGCAGGCAGCGCGAGACCAGCGCGTCGTCCAGGCCGGTCAGCAGCGCCAGGCAGCGGACGGTCTCGGCCAAGCGCCGCTCGCGGGCGAAGTAGATCAGCATGTACTCCTTCAGCTCGCCGGCCTCGTGCAGCTGCAACAGCTTGTCGTTGGAGGCCTTGTAGCTTTCCACGTCGACGCTGTCGGCCTGGGCGTTGACCAGCGAGTCGACCTGCTTGGAGTCCAGCTCCGGATTCGATTCCAGCAGCTCGTCCTTGAGCCGCGCGCTGACATTGCGCTTGACGTCGTCGATCAGGTTTTCCGGGATGTCCGACCGCGACGACAGCGCCGAGAGGAGCGCCTCGCTCGACTTGGCGCGGTCGGAGAGATGCTCCAGGCCCTTGAACGAGAAATGGGCGCCGCTGTTGCGCGCGACCTGTGTCAGGACGCGGTCGTCGCCGCGCTCCACGATGACGTCGGTGACCTGGCTGCTCAGCTTGTCGCGCGAGGCGATGGCGTGCAGGTGGTCCTGGCCGAGCGAGCGGGCGAACGCGACGAGGTCCCGGTCGGTCAGCCGGGGCGACTGCTCCAGGATCGGCCGCGCCACGGCGATATCGTCCTTGGCCAGGCCGAGAATCAGGTTCTCGGGCGCCTTCTCGGCGGGCGCCAGCCGCTTGGCGAGCTGCGCCCGGACCTCGACCTCCACCTCATAGGCGATGCGCTCCATGACGTCGCCGAACACGGCGCTGTCGGCGTCCGTCTGCGCTTCGGACGTGGCGAAGAACAGATCGGCGACGCGGTCGAGCAGCTCCGACGTGTTGTCGTCGGACTTCTCGGTGGTCAATGTGTCGAGGGCGAGCAGAAGCCCACGGGCATCTGCCATGCGAGCATCTCCGCCTGGCTGTTATCCATCCGGCGCCGATACTCGCCAACATTCTCTAAGAAACGACTAAAGCGGCGGCGCGCTTAAAGGCCCGCGCGCCTATAGGAAATCGACCTTCAGGATCTCGTAGCACTTGCCGCCGCCGGGCGTGGAGACCTCGACGGTGTCGCCGGCGCTCTTGCCGAGCAGGGCGCGGGCGATCGGGGAGGTGATCGAGATCTTGGACTGCTTCACGTCCGCCTCGACCTCGCCGACGATCTGGTAGCGCACCTCCTGCTCGGTGTCCTCGTCGACCAGCTTCACCGTCGCGCCGAACTTGACGCTGTCTCCGGACAGGCGGCTGACGTCGATGACCTCGGCGCGCGTGATGATGTCCTCGAGGTCGGCGACGCGCGCCTCGGTGATGCCCTGCTGTTCCTTGGCCGCATGGTACTCGGCGTTCTCCGACAGATCGCCATGCTCCCGCGCCTCGGCGATCGCCTTGATGATGCGCGGACGCTCGACGGTCTTGAGATGCTTGATCTCAGCCTCCAAGGCCGAATAGCCTTCAGCCGTCATCGGCACCTTTTCCATGTCGTTCCAATACCTTTCCTGAATCCCCGTGGCCCCAGACGCGGACCCTCGACAATAAACGGACCAGTCGATCTTGTGGAGAGCTAACTGGATGCGCGCGCGTGGCAGCGCGTTACGTAGCTTTGCAGGGGGGCGACCTTGAGGATATCGGCCTTCACGGCCTTGATCGCCCGGGTTGCGGCCATCGCACCGGCAAGGGTTGTATAATATGGGATGTGGTTGAGCAAGGCCGTCCGGCGGATGGAGAAGCTGTCGGACAGCGCCTTGGCGCCCTCGGTGGTGTTGAACACCAGGTCGACCTCGCCGTTCTTCATGGCGTCGACGATGTGGGGCCGCCCCTCCAGCACCTTGTTGATCTTCTCGCAGGCGATGCCGTTGGCTTCCAGGTGCCGCCTGGTGCCGCCGGTGGCGATCACCCGGAAGCCCATCCGGGTCAGGTCGCGCACGGGCGCCACGACGCGCTCCTTGTCGGCGTCCTTCACCGACACGAACACCGTGCCCGAGGTCGGCACCGCGGTGCCGCCGCCGATCTGGCTCTTGGCGAAGGCCACGGCATAGTCCGTGTCGATGCCCATGACCTCGCCGGTCGACCGCATCTCCGGGCCGAGCACCGTGTCGACGCCGGGGAAGCGCGCGAACGGGAACACGGCCTCCTTGACCGCGATATGCGGCAGCTCGGGCTCCGACAGGGCGAAGTCGGCGAGCGGCTGCCCGGCCATGACCCGGGACGCGATGCCCGCGATGGGCGCGCCGATGACCTTGGCCACGAACGGCACCGTGCGGCTGGCGCGCGGGTTCACCTCGAGCACGAAGATCTCGCCGTCCTTGATGGCGAACTGGACGTTCATCAGCCCGACCACGTCGAGAGCGCGGGCCAGCAGCTCGGTCTGGCGCTTGATCTCGGCCAGGGTCGCCTCCGGCAGGGAGTAGGGCGGCAGCGAGCAGGCGCTGTCGCCGGAATGCACGCCGGCCTCCTCGATATGCTCCATGATGCCGCACACGAAAGCGTCGCGCCCGTCGGCGAGGCAGTCGACATCGACCTCGATGGCGTCGCGCAGGAAGGTGTCCAGCAGCACCGGGCTGGCGCCCGAGACGACCACGGCCTCGGAGATGTAGCGGTCGAGCTGGGCCTCGTCGTGCACGATCTCCATGGCGCGTCCGCCGAGCACGTAGGACGGGCGGATGACGACGGGAAAGCCGATCTCGGCCGCGATGGCGCGCGCCTCGTCGGCGCTGCGCGCGATGCCATTATGCGGCTGGCGCAGCCCGAGCTCGTCGATCAGCAGCTTGAAGCGGTCCCGGTCCTCCGCCAGGTCGATGGCGTCGGGCGAGGTGCCGAGGATCGGGATCTTCTCGCGCGCCAGGCGCGCCGCCAGCTTCAGCGGCGTCTGGCCGCCGAACTGGACGATGACGCCCTTGAGCCTGCCGGCCTGCTGCTCCACGCGGATCACCGAAAGCACGTCCTCCTCCGTCAGCGGCTCGAAATAGAGCCGGTCGGAGGTGTCGTAGTCGGTGGAGACCGTCTCCGGGTTGCAGTTGACCATGATGGTCTCGTAGCCCGCGTCCGAGAGGGCGAAGGCGGCGTGGCAGCAGCAATAGTCGAACTCGATGCCCTGTCCGATGCGGTTCGGGCCGCCGCCTAGGATGACGATCTTCTCCCGCTCCGAGGGCTGCGCCTCGCAGGCGGGCCCGCCGTTGCCGTTCTGGCCGGTCTCGTAGGTCGAGTACATATAGGCGGTGGGGGAGGCGAACTCGGCGGCGCAGGTATCGATGCGCTTGTAGACGGCTTGGACGCCCAGCGTCTCCCGGTGCGCGATGACCTCGTCGACATCGAGGCCGGCAAGCTGGGCCAGGCGCTCGTCGCCGAAGCCCATGGCCTTCAGGCCGCGCATCAGCGGCGCCGACTGCGGCAGCCCGTGGGTGCGCACCCGGTCCTCCATGTCGACGATGTCCTGGAGCTGCTGGATGAACCAGGGGTCGATCTTGCACGAGGCGTGCACCTGGGCATGGTCGACGCCGAGGCGCAGCGCCTGCGCCACCTTCAGGATGCGGCCCGGCGAGGGCGAGCCCAGCGCCGAGCGGATGATGTTCTTGTCGTCGCCCTGGCCGAGCCCCTCGAAGACCACGTCGTCGACGCCGATCAGCCCCGTCTCCATGGAGCGCAGCGCCTTCTGCAGCGACTCGGCGAAGTTGCGGCCGATGGCCATGGCCTCGCCGACCGATTTCATGGAGGTGGTCAGATAGGGCTCGGAGCCCGGGAACTTCTCGAAGGCGAAGCGCGGGATCTTGGTGACCACGTAGTCGATGGTGGGCTCGAAGGAGGCCGGCGTGGCGCCGCCGGTGATGTCGTTCTCGAGCTCGTCGAGCGTGTAGCCCACGGCGAGCCTGGCGGCGACCTTGGCGATGGGGAAGCCGGTCGCCTTCGAGGCCAGCGCCGAGGAGCGCGAGACGCGCGGGTTCATCTCGATCACGATCAGGCGGCCGGTCTCCGGGTCGACCGCGAACTGCACGTTGGAGCCGCCCGTCTCGACGCCGATCTCGCGCAGCACCGCGATCGAGGCGTTGCGCATGACCTGGTATTCCTTGTCGGTCAGGGTCAGCGCGGGAGCGACGGTGATGGAGTCGCCGGTGTGCACGCCCATGGGATCGACGTTCTCGATGGAGCAGACGATGATGCAGTTGTCGTCCCTGTCGCGGACGACCTCCATCTCGTACTCCTTCCAGCCGAGCACGGATTCCTCGACCAGCACCTCCGAGGTGGGCGAGGCGTCGAGCCCGCGCTCGACGATCTGGAAGAACTCCTCGCGGTTGTAGGCGACGCCGCCGCCGGTGCCGCCGAGGGTGAAGGAGGGGCGGATGATCGCGGGCAGCCCGACCAGCTCGAGCGCCTGCATGGCCTCGGCCAGGTCGTGGGCCAGCATGGCCTTGCACGTCTCCAGCCCGATCCTGGCCATCGCCTCGCGGAACAGCTGCCGGTCCTCGGCCTTGTCGATGGCCTCGGCCCGGGCGCCGATCATCTCGACGCCGAAGGTCTCCAGATAGCCCTTCTTGTTGAGGCTGAGCGCCGTGTTCAGCGCGGTCTGGCCGCCCATGGTCGGCAGCAGCGCGTCGGGGCGCTCCTCGGCGATGATCTTGGCGAGGAAATCCGGCGTGATGGGCTCGACATAGGTGGCGTCGGCCACGTCCGGGTCCGTCATGATGGTGGCCGGATTCGAGTTGACCAGGATAATCCGGTAACCCTCGGCTTTCAGGGCCTTGCAGGCCTGGGTTCCCGAATAGTCGAACTCGCAGGCCTGACCGATGACGATAGGTCCGGCGCCGACGATGAGGATGGATTCGATGTCTGTCCGCTTGGGCATCGGCGGCCCTCTTAAAGCACGCGGCGGGTTTTGGCTATAGCGGCGAGCGACCGTCAGCGGCGACCCAGCGGCGCACCGCCTGCCAAGTCAATCTGCGGCAGGCCGGGCAAGCCGAAAGTCGTTGCCGGTGCATTCATTCGGAAAAGCTACGAAAACCGATTTCCAGGTCCTGTTCACAATCCTGTTGAAAATCTGTGGATAAAATTGGGACGAATCAGGCTGGCCGATGCTTGATCGAAGTTTGCTGCGAACGGGCAAAAGGCACGGAGGCAACTGGCAATCAACCTCGTCACCAGGAGGTGGCCGGATGAACAACATGCTTTTGCTCTACGGCGCGGTTCATGGCGCGCGCCGACCGGACATTCACCGCCATGCCCAGTTCAGTTGCGCCATGGGCGCAGTCTGGCGCTGGGTCAACCGCGTGTTCGGCTGGGTTTAGGGCAGGACACACCAGGGCGCGGAGCTTCGGCTCCGCGCCTTTTTCATTATGGCGCGCCTCCCTTCTCCGTCATTCCC
>JAKSBI010000028.1 GCA_022361215.1 Hyphomicrobiales bacterium
CTTGTTGTCCTGGATGGTGTCGCTCATGACGGCCCGTGAAACCCGATTGGGAGGCTCAGAAGATGGATGCCCCGAAAATCTTGACCTTGCCCTCTTCGTAGCCGAGCACCAACCGTCCCAGCCATTCGCCGGCTCTCGTGGTGCTGCGTTGCCGGTAGAGGACCGTCACATGTTCTCCGCGGCGGATGATGCCGAGATAGTCGAACTCTTCCGATAGGGTCCGCGTCAGCTCGCTGCTCGTGAACTGCCGGCCCACCTCGACCTCGTTCAGAGCCAGCGTCAGGGACTGGGAAAAGCCCTTGATGAACTCTTCATAGTTGCCGTCATTGGAGTGTTTGATCAGGTCGCGCCACATGGGCTCGGCAACCGCCAATATCTCCTCATCGCTCTTTTCTATGATGTTCATCGCGGGGCTCCGTCATCCGGCGCGCTGTTGAGAGCACGACAAAACGCTCTCTAAAGACCGGCATATGGAATGCCGGTCTTTATGAGATGCAGATCACCGCCGAGCTTCGGTCTGCCTGAGCGTCCGTCTGGCTATTGCTGGTGAGACTATGCCGTTGCCTGGACTTCCTCTTTGGCGCCGTCTTCATCCTCGTCGATCAGGTGATAGCACGGCGCCTTCTCCATGGTGTATTCGCCAGTCTCGGGATCGCGGCGAGAGACTGTCAGAACGTGCCAGTTCTCGTCGTCCAGCTTCATGGCGTCGCCGCGGTAGTAGTAGCCGGGCCAGCGGGTCTCCTTGCGGAACAGGGTGTGCTGCGTGACGCACTCGGCGGTGCGGTGACGGTGCTTCAGCTCCCACGCGCGCAGCAGCTCGTGAAGATCCTGAGCGGCCAGGCACTCGAGATCCTCTTCCATGATCGTGAGTTTCTTGAGCCCGATATTCAGGAGCTTCTCATTGGTCATGTAGCTGACGGTCACCCCGCCGCAATACTCGTCCATCAGTTTCTGCAGACGGTCGAGGCCCTGCTTCGGGTTGATGTAGTGCGGGTTGACGTCTCCGGCCACGATCTCGTTGCGGTAGACCTTGTAACGCTCCAGCGGCGCGTAGATCTGCTTCCGGCGACGTTCGAGCTGCTCGTCCGAGACGCGGATGCCTTCCGCCTTGCCGTCGTCGATATATTTGCAGGCGGCCTTCGCGGCCAGGCGGCCTTCGGTGAACGAGCCGGATGAGAAGGCATGCGGCGTGCCGCCGACGGCGTCGCCCGCGCCGAACAGGCCTTCGACCGTCATCATGCGGTTATAGCCCCAGAAATATTCCGGCGGGGAGACGTCCTCCGGCCCGCTGGCCCAGCCGCCTGCGCCGGTGGCGTGGGATCCCATGACATAGGGCTCCGACGTGGTCAGCTCGGGGTTCTCGTTCTTGGGGTCCACATCGGTGGCGGCCCACAGCACCGCCTGACCGATGGTCATGCCGAGGAAGTTCTCCCAACCGACCTCTTCCAGATGCGGATCCTGGAAGGCATGCATGGTCACCATGTGGATGGGGCCGCGACCGGCATTCACTTCATTGATCAGAGCATGGTTGCGCAGACAGGTCGGGATCGGCCTATGGGTCAGGTGCGAAACCTCCGGATCCAGATATTCCTTGCCGACCATTTTCTGGAGTTCCGGGAACCAGTTTGATTCGTACTCTTCTCCCAGACCGTTCTGCGTGTAGGTCTTCAGATGCAGGAAGTAGGCCCCCACCGGCCCGTAACCGTCCTTGAACCGCGCCAGCACGATGCGGTTTTCCATCTGCGTCATCTTGGCGCCGGCTTCGATCATGAGCCCGTAGGCGGACCCGGACGACCACGGCGCGTACCAGACGCGACCGGCGCCTTCGCCCACGGAGCGCGGCTTGAAGATATTGGAGGCGCCGCCGGCTGCGACGATGACGGTCTTGGACTTGAAGACGTGATAGTTGCCGGTCCGGACGTTGAAGCCCACGGCGCCGGCAATACGGTTCTCCTTGGCGTCGTCCAGCAGCAGGTGCGTGACGCAGATGCGGTTGAAGACCTGATCGGCCGATTTCTTGGCGGCCTCGGCCACGATGGGCTTGTAGGACTCGCCGTGAATCATGATCTGCCATCGCCCTTCGCGCAGATAGGTCCCCGTCTTCGGGTTCCGCATGATGGGCAGGCCCCACTCTTCGAACTGGTGCACCGTGGAGTCCACGTGCCGGGCCATGTCGAACAGCAGATCCTCGCGCACCAGGCCCATCAGGTCGATACGGGCATAGCGGACATGGTCCTCCGGGTTATTCTCGCCCCAGCGCGTGCCCATGTAGCAGTTGATGGCATAAAGGCCCTGAGCGACCGCGCCCGAGCGATCGATATTGGCCTTCTCCGCGACGACGATCTTCTTGTCCTGCCCCCAGAACCTGGCCTCCCAGGCCGCACCGGAGCCGCCAAGCCCTCCACCGACGACCAGCACGTCGATGTTGTCTTCCACGATGGTTTTGTAGGCCATCAGTAGTACACCCCTAGTTTCATCTTGAGCCCGTTGGACTGCAGCGTGTGCAATCCGCCCTCATCCATGCGGATGTACTTCGGTTCATTATACAGCAGCTGGCCGTCGCGCATGTCCTCGCTGGGCCCGGCGACGTCCTTCAGCTGGGGGATACACTCGCCCCAGGGCTTGGTCGTGATCGGAGAGAGGAAGTTCTTCTCGGTTCCGTCTCGGAACTTGATTTTCCAGGCGATCGTGCCTTTCTCTTCCTCGCGGCGCACGCGGACGCTATGGCCGAGCGGTGCAAAGTCCGCGTATCCGCGAACGTCGATCGCGTGTTGCGGACAGGCCTTCACGCAGGAGTAGCACTCCCAGCACATGTCGGGCTCGATGTTGTAGGCACGGCGATACGTCGGATCGATATGCATGATGTCCGAGGGGCAGATGTCGACACAGTGCCCGCAGCCGTCGCATCGTGTCATGTAAACGAAGGTTGGCATGAATAGCTCCTTGTTCGTTCAATAGTGTTGTGGCTGTTCGCGCTTGATGCCAAGCCCCATATCGAGCGGCGCGTCTTTCAACAGGTCCATGGAGTGCCTGTCGCGGGTTGCCGGATCGGTTCTGTCCGCGGGCTCGGGCAGGTTGTCCAGCGCGCCATTGGCTTTGGCGATGCGCTTTTGATAGGCCGCGGCGGGCTTGAAGAACATATGGGCGAACTTCGACCACAGCACGCCGCCGAACAGGACCGCGCCGGCCAGAATGAACAGCACCAGGAAGAACGAGCTCAACACCTGCGCTCCCGCCGCCTGCAACAGGGACCACAGCAAGCCGAACGCGTTGGTCGCCAGCAGTGAGAGTATGAACAGGTCCGCCTGCACGATGCGGTACCACGGATAGCCCTCCGCAGCGACATCGACCCGGATGAAGAACCAGAACCAGACGCCGCCGACGCAGACCATCAGGGCGCCCAGGTGCCACAAAAGGGGCCACACCGTTGGGGTCGGCGCTGCCGCGCTCGGGTAGAAGAACACCATGGCGACGGTGCCGAGGAGGAAGAATATGAAGCCGTACATGGTGAGCAGGTGGGCCACCCGTCGCTTGGTCGTGCAGAACTCGGCGGATGTCAGGACGTCCACAGCGACGGTCTGGACCGCGATCGAGCCCTTTTGCGCGCCGCTCAGCGGCCGGACGGCCGCCTTGTCCGACTGTCGGGCCGCCTCGAAGAAATATTCGGCGCTCTTCTTGTGCAGAACGTCAATGATCGTGCCGCCCACGACCAGGACGAACATGACAATGACGTAGATCTGCATGACGACAGACGGTATCGACGCCGAAAGCTCGGCGAAGGGATTGCTGAACATTGGAATGCCCCCTATCTGCTGGCCAGGCCGCCGAAGTCCGGTCGGCCGGTCCCGTCCGCGGCAATCTCGCGATTTCCGGCGGTGTTCTCGCTCATGAACTCTTTCCTCCCGTCTCGGCTTCGGCCTCGCGCCCGATCGGGACGCGCAGGCCCTGGCACAGTAACGCTGCCGAAACTTGCACGCGCGGGCGGACCCGCCATGGGACACGTTTCGGCAGTTGCCGGTCTCAGAAGCGCTGGTCGCTGGTTTTGCAGGGCTCCTGGTTGACAGTCCTCACACACCCGATGGCGAGCCGCATGAGGCGATGTGTGCGCGAGGACGCGACTTTCGCGACGCCGATCCCTTCACCGGTGTCGCGTTTCGCAGCGCGCACAAAAGCTAGCATGCGTCTCATCCTCACTCTCCCCTCCGTCCGTTATACGGAAGGTTTTGTCTCATTGCCAGACTAGAGACCGGTCCTCGCCGGCATCGAGTGGTCACTTTGTCCCATAGCAACGATAGCCGCCGACCAGGTGAAATCGAAAGTTCTTATTGGCCGATAGACAGGACGCTGCGACCCCCATTTCAGGATTATCGAATATATTAATTTAGACCTCTTGAATCTCGAACGCAATGCGGCCGTGACGTGGCCGGTCGGCGCAGGAGGCGATGCTAGCGGATGTCCGTGCGGGCCGGTGTCGCCTGGGTGACAGCAGCGGGGCTGTACCGTCCATTTGGGTCCAGCCGGGCAGCGGGATTCAACCCTCCCCCCTGGCGAGGAGGGTGGCCCGAAGGGCCGGGTGGGGGAGGCCGCAGCGCTGGCGGCGTCCGCAAGCGTTCCGTTCGTCTTGCTGTATATGCGGCATTTCGGTGGGCCTCGGCGTCGCGCCATCTCCTCTTGGTTTTGGCACTCCACCCCCAACCCCTTCCCGTCAAGGGGAGGGGAACATCGAGTGCGCCGCCCCGGGGGGCGCTGTCCGATGGGATGTCCCGCTACCCCGCTTGGCTCCGATAGTAGTCCATCAGGATCTGCGCCACCTCGGGCCGGGAGAACTCGGTGGGCGGGGCGATGCCCTCGCTCAGCATCTCGCGCACGCGGGTGCCGGACAGGAGCACGAAGTCCTCCTTGGTGTGGTCCGGCGCCTCGCACATCATCACCACCTTGTCGAGCTTCTTCGAGTAGGCCGTGTGGTCGGCGCGGAAGATCTCGATCTTGAGCGCGTCGGCGGGGATCTCGTCGAAGACGGTCTGGGCGTCGAAGGGCCCGTAATAGTCGCCGACGCCGGCATGGTCGCGGCCCACGATCAGGTGCGTCGCGCCCATGTTCTGCCGGAAGATGGCGTGCAGCACCGCCTCGCGCGGGCCGGCATAGAGCATGTCGAAGCCGTAGCCGGTGATGATGGCGCTATTCGGCGGGAAATAGAGCTGGACCATCTTGCGGATGGCGGCGTCGCGCACCGGCGCCGGGATGTCGCCGGGCTTCAGCTTGCCGAGCAGCATGTGGATCACCAGCCCGTCGGCGCCGAGCCGGTCCATGGCCATGCGGCAGAGCTCCTCATGCGCCCGGTGCATGGGATTGCGGGTCTGGAAGGCGACCACCTTGCGCCAGCCGCGCTCGGCGATGGCCTCGCGGATCTGCACGGCGGTGCGGAAGGTGTCCGGGAAGTCGGTCTGGAAGTAGCTGAAGTTGAGCACCTGGATCGGCCCCGAGAGCGCGACGCGGCCCTGGCTGTTGAAGGCCTGCACGCCCGGATGGCCCCTGTCGTCGGTGCGGTAGATCTGCTGGGTCAGCGCCGCGAGCTCGGCTTCAGAGAATTCCTCCACGCCCTCCACGTCCATGACGGCCAGCACCGGCTCGCCCTCGACATTGGGGTCGCGTAGCGCGATCCGGTCGCCGGGCGCGATGCCGTCGGCGCTCTCCACCAGGTTGAGGATCGGGGTCGGCCAGAACAGGCCGTCCGCGGTGCGCATGCTCTCGCCCACGCCAAGCGCGTCGGCCTTGGACATGTAGCCCGTCAGCGGGTTGAAATAGCCGCCCCCGAGCATCACCGCGTTGGCGGCGGTGGCCGAGCTGACGACGACGGACCGCAACCCCTCGGCCTCCGCACGGAGCCTCGCGTTCTCGCTCTCGTCCGCGACGAACAACGGGTTGAGCGCGGCCGAGCCGTGCGGCGAGATGATGTCGGACATGGATGCTTTCTCCCTCTCCCCGGGACATGGCGACCGCCGGTTGCGGCCTACCGCTACCTACGCCGGACGAGCGCTCTTTGGTAATTGGAATCGCATATTTGGAGATTGACGTCGGAAATCTCGCGTAAGCCTCCCGTTGCGATAGGCGCGGCCACCGTGCCACGCGCGCAAGCGTTGCGCGATGCGACGATTGGCGCTGTCGGCTGCACGACCATGGGCGAGAAAAAGGCTGGTCCGGCTGGATCAGACCGAGACTCCCAAGCTCCGTCATTCCTGCGAAAGCAGGAATCCATTCCACAACGCTACCCGGCAAGGACAATCGGCTGACATGCCGACCCCTCGCGGATCACCGTCCAATCCTTCGTCCTGTCGCAAACGCCAATGGATTCCTGCTTTCGCAGGAATGACGGGGAAGGTGAGGGCGCAGCGGATCTCGCGACCACAGCCCACGGGCCACGCTCTACTCCTTCGGCGTGATGCGCATGTCGGTCTCGGGCCGCGGGATCTTGCCGTCGTTGATGCGCGGCGCGGCGCGCCAGGCTTGCGCCAGCGCGACCACGGCCTCGGTGCGCGTGCGGGCCTCGTCGTGCCAGTCCGCTTTCTGCCTGTAGCTCTTCGTCCCGCGGGCGCAGCGGTTGAGGAAGTCGCCGAACGGCTCGCCGCCGGGCGGGGCGCGCTCATGGGCCCGGCCAAGCTCGTCCAGGGTCTCCTCGAGCCGGGCCATGGCGAT
The DNA here is from genome assembly GCA_022361215.1 of Hyphomicrobiales bacterium. Classification (GTDB taxonomy): domain Bacteria; phylum Pseudomonadota; class Alphaproteobacteria; order Rhizobiales; family Methyloligellaceae; genus JAKSBI01. The sequence goes on from JAKSBI010000028.1 coordinate 6,694, forward strand.
CAGGTAGCGCCGCCAGCGATGCTCGTCCAGGTCGAAGGTCGTGCCGACGGTCTCCCCGGCCAGGCGGCCGAGCTCCGTCAGTTGCCGGATGACCTCGGGCGGCATGTCCAGGTTCAGCCCGCCCTCGTCGGGCGCCAGGGCGACATGCACGACGCGCTCGCGGTAGCCGGGCAGCACCGACTGCAGATTGTCCTGCCAGTCCTTGGCCGCGCTCAGGAGCGTCGCGAGAAACGCCCCGAGCCCGCCGATCGGCTGGATCGGCAGCAGGATGCCCTGGCGCGCGCCCTTGGGCATGCGCACGCGCGCGCTGCCGTGCCGCGCCTCGACGAACGCCTCCAGCCCGATGGCGAAGGTGGGCGCGTTCGGCCACAGCCGGTCGAAGAAATGGATCGGGAAGTTGCTCGAAAGCCCGCCGTCGCTGAACCAGCAGAGCCGGGGTACCTGCTGTTCGGCTTCGTCCTTGAGCGTGAAATCGCGCGCATAGAGCGGCACGGCGGAGAACAGGCCGGGGAAGCTCAGGCTCATACGCGCGGCCACCACCACCGGCAGATGTCTCGCCTCGGGAAAGTAGTAGAAGTCCTCGAGCTGCTCTTGCCCGCTGGGGAACGTCCGGGCATTGGCGGTCATGTGCGCCACCACGCGCTCCGGAAACAGCCGGGCGAACTCGGACCGCCGGAACAGATAGGTGCGCTCGCGAAACGGGAGCTGGTAGGGGCGGCGCATGGAGAGATTGGTGGTCATCACCGCCAGGTTGATGCGCGGCCGGTCGGGATCGGGGCCCATCAGGTCGCCGAAGGTCAGGGGCCGTCCGGGCGTCTCGCCCTCGTCGGCGAGGCCGGCCACCCGGTCGATGCGGTCGGCGAGCCATTCGGTGAGCGCCGGCTTGGAATGGCCCGGCTGGCGCAGGCCGGTGCACATGCCGAAGCCGTTCGCCGGCAGCTCCCGGGTCGTCGCCATGACGACGCGTACGAGCACGGCGGCGGCTGTGCCCAAGAGGGCGGCCAGAGCGCCGAAGGCCAACCATCCGGAGGTGCCCGCAAGGGCGGCCGCGACGCAGACGATCAGGCCGGGCAGGGCGCCGAGAAAGGCGGCGCCGGCATATCCTCTCAGCGCCGCGCCGATCAGCCGGAACGTCTTCGCGGCCTTGCCGCCGCCCGCCAGGCTGGCCAGGAGCAGGTCGAACAGGGGCTTGAGCTTCGGGGCGGGCTGAAAGAGCGAGACCAGGTCCGGCGCGATCTCGTCCGGGATCTCGGCGATCTTCAGGTAGCCCTCGCGCTCGCGGCCGAACTCGGCGGCCGCCGTGAGCGCCGCGGCCAGGGCGCCCGCGGAGGTGCCGCCGATATTCTCGATGCGGTAGTGCCGGGCGATCTCAATCACGGCGAGCGGATAGACGACGCCGCTGGTGATCCCGCCCTTCATGACGATATCGCAGACCGGCTTCTCGCCTTCGAAGTCCGCCTGCGCGTAGCGCCGCTCGACCTCCACCATAACGCGTACTCTGGCCTCGATGCGTGGCGCCCAACGCCCGCCGCCATGGTAGCGCATCCCCGAGGTCCACGCGACGGCCCGGCTTGCAGTGGCAGTGGAAAACGCCTATCGCTTCGCCCGATCTGGCCGGGCCCCCGCCCGCCGAGGCTATACTGGTTCCCATGACCGAGGCTGCGCGACACGACCTGATCTTCGTCGGCGGCGGGTTGGCCAACACGCTCGCGGCCTACCGGCTGAAGGCCGTGCGTCCGGACCTCCGCTTGCTCGTGCTGGAGCGAGGCGCGCGGCTCGGCGGCCAGCACACCTGGTCCTTTCACGGCTCCGACCTGAGCGCCGACGAGCTGGCATGGCTGCGGCCGTTCGTCGTCCAGAGCTGGCCGCGCCAGGAGGTGCGCTTCCCGGAGTTCAGCCGCATCCTCGAGGTCGGCTACCACTCGGTCACGTCGCAGCGGCTGCACGAGGTGGCGGCTGAAGCGCTCGGGGGCGACGTCCGGCTCGAAGCCCAGGTCGACCGCATCGCGCCCGACCACGTCGTGCTCGCCGACGGGCGCAGGCTCGACGCCGCCTGCGTGATCGACGGGCGCGGCATGACGGCGGAGGCGCCGCTGGCACTGGGCTATCAGAAGTTCATCGGCCAGGAGGTTCGGCTGGCGGAGCCTCACGGCGCGCGCTGGCCCGTGATCATGGACGCCACCGTCGCCCAGGAGGACGGCTACCGCTTCGTCTACACGCTGCCCTTCGCCGAGGACCGCATCCTGATCGAGGACACCTATTACAGCGACACCATGGACCTGGATGCCGACCGCATCCGCGCGCGAATCGGGGCCTATGCGCAAGCCCGCGGCTGGCGCATCGCCGAGGTCCGCGCCGAGGAGCGCGGCGTGCTGCCGATCGTTCTGGCCGGCGACATCGAGGCCCACTGGCGGGGCGCCGATATGGCCCGCACGGGGCTCCGGGCGCTGCTCTTTCACCAGACGACGAGCTATTCTCTGCCGGACGCGGTCAGGCTGGCCGACGCGCTCGCCGCCCGGCCGAGCTTCCAGGCGGGTGCCGTCGCCGCCTTCACGAAGCGCCTGTCCGTGCGGCGCTGGGAGGCGCAGCGCTTCTACAGGCTCCTGAACCGGATGCTCTACCAGGCGGCGGCGCCCGCGGAGCGGTATCGCGTGTTGCAGCGCTTCTATCGCCTGCCGGAGCCGCTCATCCAGCGCTTCTATGCGGGCCGGCTCACCATGGCCGATCAGGCCCGCCTTCTCGTCGGCAAGCCGCCGGTGCCGCTCGGGCGCGCCTTGGGCTGCCTGAGCGATCGGTCCGGCTGGAGCTTTGCGCGCGCCGGAGCGGGCGAGGCGGCGCGCCATGGATGAGATCGTCCGCCATGCCCGCGAGCGCATCGACAAGGGCTCGAAGAGCTTCGCCGTCGCCGCGCGGCTGTTCCGGCCGGCCGTGCGCGACGACGCTTTCATGCTCTATGCCTGGTGCCGCCATTGCGACGACCTGATCGACGATCAGGAGCTGGGCTTCGCGCGGGCGGCCGATGCCGCGACGACGCCCGCCGAGCGGCTGGCGGAGCTGCGGGAGCAGACGCGCCGCGCCATGGCGGGCGAAGCGGAGCATCCGGTCTTCGTGGCGCTCTCGCGCGTGGTGGCCAGGCATCGCATCCCCGAGCGCCATCCCCTGGAGTTGCTGGACGGCTTCGCCATGGACGTGGAGGGGCGACGCTACCGCAGCCTCGACGACACGCTCGCCTATTGCTACCATGTGGCCGGCGTCGTCGGCGTCATGATGGCCATGATCATGGGGCCTCGCGACCGGGCAACGCTGAACCGGGCCTCGGATCTCGGCATCGCCTTCCAGCTCACCAACATCGCCCGCGACGTCATGGAGGACGCTGCGAGCGGCCGCGTCTATCTGCCCGAGGACTGGCTCGAAGGGGAGGGCGTCCCGGTGTCGGAGGTCGCGGACGC
>JAKSBI010000434.1 GCA_022361215.1 Hyphomicrobiales bacterium
CCGGCCGGGTTCGACAGGGGGCCGAGCAGGTTGAAGATGGTGCGGGTCGCCAGCTCCGCCCGCGCGGGGCCCACATGCTTCATCGCCGCATGATGAGCCGGCGCGAACATGAAGCCGACACCGGCCTCCGCGATGCAGCGGCCGACCACGTCGGGCCCGATATCGAGATTGACGCCGAGCGCGGCCAGCACGTCGGCCGAGCCCGACTTGGAAGAGACGGCGCGGTTGCCGTGCTTGGCCACGGGCACGCCCGCGCCGGCGACCACGAAGGCCGTGCAGGTCGAGACGTTGTAGGTGCCCTTGGCGTCGCCGCCCGTCCCGCAGGTATCGATGGCGCCCGGCGGTGCGGTGACCGGCGTCGCCTTCGCGCGCATGGTGCGGGCCGCGCCGGTGATCTCGTCGACGGTCTCGCCCCGCACCCGGAGAGCCATCAGGAAGCCTGCGATCTGCGGCAGGCTGGCGCTGCCCGACATCATGATATCGAAGGCCTCGGCAGCCTCCTCGGCCGTCAGCGGCCGTCCGTCCGCCACCTTGCCGATGAACGCTTTGAGCTCGGACATGGCCATCTCTAAATCGCCCCGACCAGCCGGTCGAAGGCTTCCGGCGGCTCGTGCGCAATGCCGGCGATGTCGAGGAAGTTGGCGAGCACCCCGTGCCCATGCTCCGACGCGATGCTCTCGGGATGAAACTGCACCCCATGCACCGGGAGGCTGCGATGCTGCACGCCCATGATGACCCCGTCGCCGGTCTCGGCCGTGATCTCCAGACAGTCGGGCAGAGTATCGCGGTCGATGACGAGCGAGTGATACCGCGTGGCCTCGAAGGTCTCCGGCAGGCCCTTGAACACGCCCTTGCCGAAATTCCGGACCGTGGAGAGCTTGCCGTGCATCAGCAGGGGCGCGCGAACGACCTTGCCGCCATAGGCTTGGCCGATGGCCTGATGGCCGAGGCAGACGCCGAGCAGCGGAATGGTCGGGGCGGCCCGCTCCACCAGCTCCAGGCAGATGCCGGCCCTGTCCGGATCGCACGGGCCCGGCGACATCACGATGGCGCGCGGCGCCTCGTCCAATATGGCGTCGACGGTCACCTTGTCGTTCCTGTAGACGCGGCATTCGGCGCCGAGCTCGCCCAGGAAATGCACCAGGTTGTAGGTGAAGCTGTCGTAATTATCGATCAGTGTGAGCATGATAGGGCTTGTAAAACGCGCCCCGGAGCAACCGTCAAGTCGTGTTTTCAGGCCGCGTCCACATCCTTGTCCGCGGCCGCTTTGTCGGGCAGCCGCTTCGGCGCCATGTACCGGACGAGCCGGCCCCGACCGGGACCGATGCCGGGCCACGGGTCGTCGAAGGCGATCACCGCCAGCGCCGCGGTGGGGAACTTGTGCGCCATGGCCTCGATCAGATCCGGATCGCCGCTGCCGACCAGATCGAGCACCAGCGAATGCATGCCGGGATTGTGGCCGATCAGCATGGCATGCGCACAGCCCTCCGGCATCCGGTTGATGCGCCGCAGCAGCTTCGCCGGCCCGGCATGATAGAGCGCCTCTTCATAGAGGATGTCAGGCGCTTTCCCCATCTTCGGGAGGGCCCGCTCCAGCGTCTCCCGCGCCCGCACGGCCGTCGAGCACACGATCAGGTCGGGAACGATCTCGGCGCGGGCCATGTAGGCGGCCATGCGCGGCGCAGCCTTCCTGCCGCGCGGCGCCAGCGGCCGGTCGAAATCGCTCAGGCGGGGATCGCTCCAGCTCGACTTGGCATGTCGGAAGAGGGAGAGCAGCGGCATGCGGTAGGTCCCTGGCCTAGTCCGGGGGCCGGTTCGCGCGCGTCGAGAAGCGGACGGCCTCCTCGGCCGCGCGGAACAGCGCCTTGGCCTTGTTCACGCATTCGGCCTGCTCCATCTCCTCGATGGAGTCTGCGACGATCCCGGCGCCGGCCTGCACGTACATGCGCCCGTCCTTGACCAGCGACGTCCTGAGCACGATGCAGCTGTCCATCTCGCCATTGGCCGAGAAATAGCCGACGCAGCCGGCGTAGATGCTGCGGCGCTCCTTCTCCAGCTCGTCGATGATCTCCATGGCCCGCACCTTCGGCGCGCCCGAGAGCGTGCCCGCGGGAAAGCCCGCCATCAGCGCGTCAATGGCATCGTGCTCCGGATCGAGCGCACCGATGACGTTGGAGACGATGTGCATGACGTGACTGTAGCGCTCCAGATAGAAGCTGTCGGTGACGGACACGCTTCCGATCTCGGCGACGCGGCCGACGTCGTTGCGGCCCAGATCGAGCAGCATCAGATGCTCCGCCCGTTCCTTCGGGTCCGCCAGCAGCTCCTCGCCCAAAGCCTTGTCCTCGGCGGCCGTAGAGCCGCGCGGGCGGGTGCCGGCGATCGGGCGGATGGTGACCTCGCCGTCGCGCACCCGTACCAGGATCTCGGGGCTCGACCCCACCACGGCAAAGCCGCCGAAGTTCAAATAGAACAGATAGGGCGACGGATTGACCCGTCTGAGGGCGCGATAGAGGGAGAAGGAGGGCAGGGTGAAGGGCGCCGAGAAGCGCTGGCTCAGCACCACCTGAAAAACGTCGCCGGCGGCGATGTACTCCTTCCCCCGGCGCACCATCGCCATATAGTCCTCGGGCTCCGTGTTGGAGACCGGC
>JAKSBI010000371.1 GCA_022361215.1 Hyphomicrobiales bacterium
CCGGCCGGGTTCACCTTCGCGGAGGCGGCGCGCTCCGCGGGCGTGAGCCCGGCGGCGCCCTACCGGCATTTCCGCGACCGCGACGCACTGCTGGCCGACGTGGCGCAGCGGGGCTTCGAGCAATTCGCGGACGAGCTTGAGCGGGCGTGGGACGATGGCCGGCCCGAGCCGATCAGCGCCTTTCAGAATGTCGGGCGGGCCTATCTCGCCTTCGCCAGGACCGAGCCCGCCTATTACGCCGCCATGTTCGAGTCCGGCGTGCCGCCCGACATCAGCCCCGATCTCAGCCAGGCCGGTGACCGGGCCTTTGCGCTGCTGCGCCGCGCCTCGGAGGCGGTCAGCGCGTTGGCGCCGAGCGACAGGCGGCCGCCGGCCGCCATGATGAGCCTGCACATCTGGTCGCTCTCCCACGGCATCGCCTCGCTCTTCGCCCGCGGCGATTCGGCGCGGCGCAAGCTGCCCATGTCGCCGGAAGACCTCCTGGAAGCCGGCGTTCTCATCTATCTGCAGGGCCTCGGGCTGATCGAAACCTAAGCCGTGGGGCAAAATCCCTTGACAGACGGCGGTGCCATGCCCAGATATGTGAATGTAAAAAACATTTACATGAGGGCCTGATGGATATCGCAGCGAAGTTGGACGAACACGGCAAGATTGCCTGGATCGGCGTGATGGTCCTCGGATTCATCGTCTTCTGGCCGATCGGCCTGGCGATCCTGGCTTACCTGATATGGAGTGGACGCATGGGATGTTGGAAAGACAAGAGCCCCGGCCGCTGGCATGGGCGCCGGGAGAAATGGTGGGCCCGCGACATGCGGCGCATGCCGCCGAGCGGCAACCTCGCATTCGACGAGTACCGCATGGAAACCTTGCGGCGCCTGGAGGAGGAGCAGCACGAGTTCATGGACTTCCTGGAGCGTCTGCGCCAAGCCAAGGACAAGGCGGAGTTCGACCAGTTCATGGCGGACCGCAAGCGCCGCGCCGAAGACCGCGACACCCCTGAGGCGCCCGACGGCGCCGCGCCGCAGCCGCAAGGCTGACCGCCAGCCAAACCGCAATCGAAAGCGCCGGGAGCTCGCTCCCGGCGTTTTTTCTGTCGCGAGGGAGCCGGACCGCAGCTAGTCTTCGAAGGTGATCGATCTGATCGATCTGGCCCGAGACGACGTAAAACAGCTCAATGGCTGAGCGACCGATCCTTCTTTGGCTCCGGCAGGACCTGCGGCTTGCCGACCATCCGGCCCTGGCGGCGGCGCTGGAGGCCGACGCGCCCATCGTCCCGGTCTACGTCCTGGACGATGCCGGACCCGGCCAATGGGCCATGGGCGGGGCGAGCCGCTGGTGGCTGCATGGCAGCCTGGCGGCGCTCGCCGCGGCGCTGGAGGCCCGGGGCAGCCGGCTGATTCTGAGACGCGGCGCGACCGCGGATGTCCTGACCGCGCTCACCGCGGAGACGGGCGCCGAGGCCGTGCATTGGACGCGCGGCTACGAGCCCTGGACGGTCCGCCTGGAGACCGAGCTTCACGAGGCGCTCGGCGACAGGGGCGTCGACGGGCGCCGCTACTCCGGCAGCCTGTTGTTCGAGCCCGAGGCCATACAAACCGGCAGCGCTACGCCCTTCCGCGTCTTCACGCCGTTCTCCAAGGCCTGCCGTGCGGCGCCGGACCCGGGCCAGCCCAC
>JAKSBI010000837.1 GCA_022361215.1 Hyphomicrobiales bacterium
CCCTGGGTCTCGGAGGTGCTCTCCGGCCGCATCCGCATCAACGCCGACGACCGGGTGCGGCTGGTCAAGGGCAGCCACATGGTGGTGAAGAAGCTGTTCGAGGGCGAGCGCGCCTACATCTTCCAGAACGCGGACCGGCGCGTCGTCTTCGCCATTCCCTACGAGCGCGACTTCACGCTGATCGGGACCACGGACGAGGACGTGACCGGCGACCCGGGCGAAGCCGCGATCACGGACGACGAGATCGCCTATCTCTGCGAGGCGGTGAACGGCTATTTCAAGACGCCCATCGCCCGCGACGCCGTGGTCTGGAGCTATGCGGGCGTGCGCCCGCTCTACGACGACGGCGCGAGCAAGGCGCAGGAGGCGACGCGCGACTACGTGCTGCGCCTCGACGCCCCGAAGGACGCGGCCCCCCTGCTCTCCGTCTTCGGCGGCAAGATCACCACCTATCGCCGCCTCGCCGAGGAGGCGCTGGAGACGCTGGAGACGCTGGCGCCGCACCTGGCCGACGGGCATGGGGAATGGACGGCGCAGACGCCGCTGCCGGGAGGCGACTTTCCGGTGGACGGCATGGGCGCGCTCACCCGGCAGATCCACGACGCCTACCCGTTCCTAGGCGCCGATCTGGCCGCGCGCCTGACGCGCGCCTACGGCACCCGCGCCTGGCACCTGCTCGGCAAGGTCACGGACCGCGACGGGCTCGGGATCTGCTTCGGAGCGGACCTCTACGCGCTGGAGGTGGCCTATCTGATGCGCCACGAATGGGCGCGCAGGGCCGACGACGTGCTCTGGCGGCGCTCGAAGCTCGGATTGCGGCTGAGCGAGGCGGAGCGCGAGACGCTCGCGGGCTGGATGGCGGAGAACGCCGATGCGGATGCTGCCTGACTGGCTGCTTGCTGAGCGCGCATGGGCTACCACCTTCCCCGTCATGCCTGCGAAAGCAGGAATGGCGGAGTTTGGGGGACGTGCTTGGTAAGACCGAAAGTGCGCTAAGCGACGGCAACCTTTTCCAGGAACTCGTCGACGACGGTGCGCAGCTTCTGTGTCCGGGTCGAGACGTCCTGGGAGGCGGACAGCACCTGATCGGCGGACTGGGAGGTCTCTCCGGCGGCCTCGGTGACGCCGGCGATGTTCTGGGAGACCTCGCCCGCGCCCACGGCGGACTGCTGCACGTTGCGCGTGATCTCCTCCGTCGATACGCCCTGCTCCTGGACCGCGGCGATGATCGTCTGCGTGGCGTCGCTGACCCGATCCATGGTCTCGCTGATCGCCCGGATGGCCGCCACCGCCTCTCCGGTGGCGGCCTGGATGGCCGCGATCTGACCGCTGATCTCGCTCGTCGCCTTGCCGGTCTGGCTGGCCAGCTCCTTGACCTCGGACGCGACCACGCTGAAGCCCTTGCCGGCCTCGCCGGCGCGTGCCGCCTCGATGGTCGCGTTGAGGGCGAGCAGGTTCGTCTGCTCGGCGATGGCGCTGATCAGGGAGACCACGTCGCCGATTGAATACTGCTGTCCCGAGGCGCGCCGAGCGCGGCCGCAAAGGTCAAGCGGCGGCCACCTCGGTGAGGAACCGATCAATGACCTGATCGATCTGCTCGGAGTTCTCCGAGACCTTCTGCGAGACGGAGAGCATGTTCTGCGACGACGTCATGCTCTGCTCCGCCGCCTCGCTCAGCCCGGCCGTGTTCTGCGAGACCTCGTTGGCCCCGGCGGCGGCCTGCTGCACCGAGTTGCTGATCTCGGAGGTCGAGGCGCCCTGCTCCTCCACGGCGGCGGCGATGGCGTTGGTGGCGGTCGATACCTCGCTCATGGCGGCCGTGATGCCCTGGATCGCCGTCACGGCCTCTTCCGTCTCGCCCTGGATGGAGGCGATCTGGTCGGAGATCGCCTCGGTCGCCTTCGCGGTCTGGGTCGCGAGCTCCTTCACCTCCGACGCCACCACGGCAAAGCCCTTGCCGGCCTCGCCGGCCCGCGCCGCCTCGATGGTGGCGTTGAGCGCCAGCAGGTTGGTCTGCTCGGCGATGTCCTGGATCAGGGACACCACCTCGCCGATCTTCTGAGCGGCCTGGGCCAGATGCCCGATCTTGGCGTCCGAGCTCTGGGCCGCATCGGCCGCGCCCGTCACGGTCTGGTTGGCCTGGCCGATCTGCTGCGAGATCTCGCCGATGGAGGCGGACAGCTCCTCCGCGGCGGCGGCCACGGAGTGGACGTTCTGCGCGGCCTCCTCGGAAGCGGCGGCGACGCTCGTGGTCTGCGACGTGGTCTGGGTGGCGCTGGCCGAGAGCGCCTTCGAGGTCTCCGTCAGCTCGTCCATGTTGCCGCTGACAGCCTGAAGCAGATGCTGGATCTCCTCCCGGAAGGCGCCGACCAGGGCGTCGATCTTCTTCTGCCGCTCGGCACGCGCCGCCTGCTCGGCCTTGCTTTCCACCTCCAGGCGGGACCGCTCGACGGCATTTCGCTTGAAGACCTCGACGGCCTCCGCCATCTGGCCGATCTCGTCGGTCTGACCGATGGCCGGGACATCGACGTCCGTGTTGCCGTCCGCCAGGCTGCGCATCGCCAGTGTCATGCCGGAGATCGGCCGGGTGATGCTGAGGACGGCCTTGTAGACGATCAGGCCGCCGAGCAGCAGCGTGATCAGCACCGCGGCGGCGATGACCATGAGGCTGGTCTGCGCCTCCGCCTGCAACCGGCCGGCAAGAGCCATGAGGTCGGCGCTGACCCGGTCCTCGACGGTCTTCAGCCCATCGATCTTGGCCGTGATCGACTTGAACCAATAGGGTCCCTCGACTCCGTCCGTGGAGCCGGACTCGCGGCTCTCGATGGCGATGGCCCGCAGCCGCTCCACCTCGGCATATTCGGGGCCGGAGGCCAGCTTCGCATAGGCGTCGGTCTGGGCCTCGGTCGCGAAGATCGAGAAGCGCGCCAGAAGGGCCTGCTGCTGGGCGATCAGTTCGATGAACCGCTTGTGGACCTTGGGCGTGAAGGCGCCGGAAGAGAAGCCGGCAGCGCCCATGGCGCGCTCGATCCCGGCCCGCTCCTTGCCTTGCAGGAAACTGGTATAGGCGGCGATGGCGCCGGTAACCTCGGCGTTGGTGCTGAGCACGGCCATGTATTCGGCCACGGCGAGCATCTTCGCGATCGTCGGCGTGTAGTAGCCGGCCATCTGTGCGACCGAGAGCTTGAAGCGGTCGACGCCCGCCCGCGTCGCGCCGAGCTGTTCGAGCGCGCCCTGCATGGTCTCGATCCGCTCCCGCAATCGGGTGTCGTAGGCGCCGAGATCGAAGGCGGCGAGCGCGTCGATCAGCTCCTGCCTTTTGCCATCGGTGACGACCCGTTCCTGCTTCAGGGCATCCGAGAAGGTCGCGCCCTTGGAGGCGATGAACCCGGCCGAATAGCCGCGTTCCTTCTGCAGCTCATGGACCAGATTGCTGATCGTCGGCGCCAGCCGGGCCAGATCCGCGACCCGGGCCATCTCCGCGGACCGTCGCCAGCTTTCGAACAGGCTCATGCCGGCGAAAACGATGAATGCGACAGCGGCGACGGACAGCGCCATAGCGATGCGCCCGCCGATCCCCATGGTCTTGGTGGACGCCATACGAAAAGCCTTGGCCATTTTCTTAACCCCCCGAACCCAATTGGAACACGTGACAAAAGGATGGACGGCAATGCAATCAGGAGTTGCTAAACAAATCTCTAAGGTTGTGATTCCTTGATCCAAAGAGGCAGCCGCGGACCCGGCCGCAGCGGGGCGAACCCGCCTGACGCGATCGCGCTCCACACCAGTGTTAAGAAATCCGGGCTAGAGTGACGGCGATACACCTCTGCGCACGACCTCGCCCATGCTGATCGCCCAAATCACCGACACCCATATCAAGCCGGATGGCCGGCTCGCCTACCGCAAGGTAGACACGGTGGCGGGGCTCGGCGCCTGCGTCGAGCATCTGAACGCGCTCGCGCCGCGGCCCGACGTGGTGCTGATGAGCGGAGACCTGGCCGATCGCGGGATGCCGGAGGAGTATGCCGTCGCACGGCCGATCCTCGACCGGCTCGCCATGCCCGTCTATGCGATCCCCGGCAATCACGATGCGCGCGACGCCTTTCGCCGGGCCTTCGCCGATCTGGGCTATCTGCCCGAGAGCGGCTTCCTGCACTATACGGTCGAGGCGCACCCGGTCCGCCTGATCGGCCTCGACACGGTGGTGCCCGGCGAGGCGCATGGCGAGGTCTGCGCGGAGCGGCTCGACTGGCTCGATGCGCGGCTCGGCGAAGCCCCGGACCGCGTCACGCTGATCTTCATGCATCATCCGCCCTTTCTGACCGGCATCCGCCACATGGACGAGATGAACTGCCGGAACGGCGCGGCGCTCGCAGAGGTCGTGGCGCGTCACGATCAGGTGCAGATGATCCTGTGCGGCCACGTGCACCGGCCCGTCGAGACGAGCTGGTCCGGCGCGACGGCGCTGATCGGGCCGAGCCCCTGTCACGCGGTCGCCCTCGACCTCGGCCGGGAGAGCCCGCCCGCCTTCCTCCTGGAGCCGCCGGCCTGCCGGCTGGTGCAGCTCACGGGCGAGAGCCGCCTGGTCAGCCACATCAGCTATATCGGCGCCTATGACGGCCCGCACCCGTTCTTCGAAGACGACGGCGTGCTGATCGATTGAGGTTCGATATGACGGTCCCACGCCTCTGCATCCGCACGACAGCACATCGACACAATTCGCAGATTCCAATCCTGAATCCTGGCCCGAATGAGCTATAGTCTGATCCGAGGCCGAGAGAGAGGCCGGAGCGAGAGAGCGCGTCCGGCCAGGCAGACGCCGACACTGCAAGAAACGACGCGCGGGAGCCGCGCGCCAAGCGCAGGATCAAAGGGAGGTTACGCGTTCATGGCGAGAAAGCCCGACCCCACAAACAAGCCCGATCCGAAGGAGGCGGAGGCGAAGAGCGCCGACGCCAAGTCCACGGAACCGTCGGACAAGGACGCAAAGTCCGCCGAGGCGAAGACCGCGGGCGCGAAACCGGCCGAGACCTCAGCCAAGGACTCCAAGACCGCCGACACCAAGGCGGACGACGCAAAGGCCAAAGAGCCGGCGGCCAAGGACGCGAAGACCGCAGAGACCAAGCCGGCGGCGGA
>JAKSBI010000385.1 GCA_022361215.1 Hyphomicrobiales bacterium
CTGTTGAACCCGTGTCAGATACTGTTTTGGGAACTGATATCGCTCCGACGGCACGTCGTCGTAGATCGAATCAGTCCTGTGGATGAAGACACCAAACGCCATGTTATGAAACATGACTGGAAATCATTACGCTGCCAATCCGAGAAGCTCTTGAAACAGCCGAATGTCCACTGTTGGGAAGCCGCAACGCGGCGGTCGCTATTGCGCCCAATGCCCGCTTTGGGCCGAAAGCGGAAACAGCCCAGACGTCTGCATTTGGCACACATCTGACGAAGTTGGTGGAGTAGAGAACGTCTGCGCTGCCCCCAGTCTTCAGGCCTCGATCCGCCCGGCGGCATGCCCGAATAGGGCGTCTGCAGGTCCCGGCAGGTCAGCGTCAGCCGCACCCCCGGCAGCGGCTTCATGCCGAACGTCTCTTCAGCACCGTGTCATGCGAAACGATGCCTACGGACGGATGGGCCGGATCTCATCGAATGTGAGGGCAGGTGAGAACGCCGCCTACGTTTCCGGCTGGCGCCGCTTGGCGACGACGCGCCGGATCACCGGGGAGGCGAAGACCGCGACGGACAGGACCACCAGGATGATGGAGATCGGGCCGCTGAACAGCGCCGCGACGTCGCCCTGGCCGATGATCAGGGCGCGGCGCAGCTCGGATTCGGCCATGGGACCGAGAATGAGCGCGATCACGGCCGGCGCGAGCGGTATGCGCAGCCGCTCCATGGCGTAGCCGAGCAGGCCGAAGCCGAACACCGCCCAGATGTCGAAGATGCTGTTGCGCAGGCTATAGGCGCCGATCACCGCCAGCGAGATGATCATGGGCACGAGAAGCGGCTTGGGCGCGCGCAGCACATGCACGAAGAGGGGCGCGCCGTAGCGGCCGAGGAAAAACACCATGACGCTGGTGATGAATAACTCCAGCATGAAGCCGTAGGCCACGTCGGCGCTCTGGGTGAACAGCTCCGGGCCCGGGCGCAGGCCGTGAATGAGCAGCGCGCCGAGGATGACCGCGGCGACGGCGTTGCCGGGGACGCCGAGGGTCAGCGCCGGTATCAGCGCGGCGGCGTTGTCCGCGTTGTTGGCGCATTCCGACGCGGCCAGCCCCTCCGGCGCTCCGTCGCCGAACCGCGTCGGGTCCTTGGCGGTTCTCTTCTCCTCGTTCCAGCTCAGGAACGAGGCGACGTTGCCGCCGGCGCCGGGAATGATGCCGATGACGACGCCGATGATCGAGGCGCGGGTCCATGTGCGCCACAGGGTCCGGCAGAGCGAGAGCAGCCGCGTCGATCTCTGGAGGAGGGCTTGGGCCACCTGCGGCGGGGACTGGCGGATGGCGTCCTCCGCCATGATCAGGGCGGGCGGTATGGCATAGAGGCCGGTGAGCAGCACGACGATCTCGAAGCCGCCCACCAGATGCATGGAATCGAAGGTGAAGCGCTCCACGCCCGTGATCTGGTCGACGCCGACGGTCCCCAGGAACAGGCCCAGGCAGACGCTGAGCAGGCCCTTGATGACGGAGTCGCCGAGCAGCACGGCGATCGAGACCAGGCCGAAGACCGCGACCCAGAAATACTCCGCCGGCCCGAAGGCCAGCGCCACGAGAACCAGCGGCGGCGCGAACAGCATCAGCGCCAGCGCGCTGACCATGCCGCCCACGGCCGACGAGGTGACCGCGATCTCCAGCGCCTTGCCGGCCTCGCCCTTCTGCATCATCGGATAGCCGTCGAAGGTGGTGGCGATGGCCGAAGGGGTGCCCGGAATGCGCAGCAGGATCGCCGGGATCGCGCCGCCGAACATGGCGCCGTTGTAGATGCCCGACACCATGGCCAGCGCGGTCAACGGCTCCAGCGTGAAGGTCAGCGGCAGCAGGATGGCGACGCCCATGGTCGCGGTCAGGCCGGGCAGCGCCCCGATGGCGATGCCGCCGATGGTGCCGATGACCATGGCCAGGATGTTGTGCCATTGCAGGACCAGCGGCAGGGCGGAAAGCAGATGTTCCATGGATCGTGGGCCTGCGGGACGCGCGCTATGGGGCGCTCAGGAAGAACTCGGGCGGCAGCGGGCGCGCGAACACGACGACGAAGACGAGATAGACGCTTGCCATGAACCCCGCCGTGCCGAGCAGGAGCGCGGGCAGCCGGCGCAGGCCGAGCAGGAAGGCCAGCAGCAGCATGTAGACCGAGCTGGCGGTGAAGAAACCGATCTCGGAGACGAGATAGAGATAGGCGGGCGTGAGACCGACCGCGATGGCGAAGTTGCGCGGGGTCTGGAAGAACGGCTCCGTCTCGGCCGGCTCGTCGCGGACGAGAAACGTCGCCACGAGCCACATCCCCGCAAGCGCCGCGGCGAGCGCCAGCGTCAGTGTCGGAAACATGGCCGCATCGGACGGCAGCTCCCTCACATGGAGGAACGCCAGCGCCGTCAGGGCGATGACGACGGATGCGGCCGTTCTCTCTCTCCAGCGGGACGGCATGGTGACGCTCGGGTCGAAGCCTGAAAAAAGCACTCCGGAGAAGAAGGGTGAGCCCCTTCCCCTCTGGAGCCGAGTCTATGGCTTAGCGAAGTATCGGGAGGATCTCCGCTTATTTTTTGATCCAGGGATCCGTGTCCCAGAGCTTCTGGACCTTGGCGTTCATCTGCTTCAGGAACGCGCTGTAGTCCTGGGGCGGCATGTAGCGGAGCGGCAGGTAGGTCTTCTTGGCCTTTTCCTGGAACTCCGGATCGTTGACCGCCTTCTCGACCGCCGCGGCGATCTTCTTCAGGATGTCGTCGGGCACGCCTTTCGGCGCGGCAAGGCCGCGCTGGGACCCCATGACGATATCGAAGCCCTGCTCCTTGAAGGTGGGGACGTCGCCCGCGGACGGCCACCGCTTCTCGCCCATCTGCCCGAGCGAGACGACCTGGCCGTTCTTGGCATATTGAATGGCTTCGCTGATGTTGAAGCCGCCGACGGTGATGTGGCGCCCGAGCAGGGCCTTGCGGTTGGGCGCGCCGCCGGGGAACGGCACATGGGTCAGCTTGACGCCCGCCGCCTTCGCGAAGAACAGCATGGAGAGGTGGTCGTCCCCGCCGATGCCGGAGGTGCCGACCGTGACGGAGTTCGGGTTCTTTTTCGCGTGCTCGACGAGCTGCTTGAGGGTCTTGAACTCGCTGCTCGGATGCACGTTGAACGCGCCGGGATCGTCGACCAGATTGGCGATCGGCGCGAAGTCGTCCAGGCTGTACTTGGCCTTGCGGGAGATCGGGATCGTCAGCAGCGGCGGCAGGTTCACGAAGCCGATGGTGTAGCCGTCCGGCTTGGCATGGGCGAGGGCGGTGAAGCCGACCTCGCCGCCGGCGCCGGGCTTGTTCACGACGACGATCGACGTGCCGATATACTTCTCCATGAAGCCGGCGATGGTGCGCGCCAGGACGTCGGTGCCGCCGCCCGGGCTATAGGCGACGATCATGGTGATCGGGCGCTCCGGATAGGCGGCGTTGCCGGCGGTGGCGCCGCCGGCCAGCAGAACCGCCGCCAGGGCTCCGATCAAGAGCTTTCGAACGGACATTCGGTCTTCCTCCCTGTGGTTCTTATCGACGCGAATCGCCCCTTGCGAGGCCGGTCCGCATGCTTACGGCCGGGGCGATCCGGCCACCTGAATCCTATGAGGTTTGGCGCTTAGTCGCGAAAATATATTGACTATCTGCCAAACCGTTGCCCATATTGTAGACATCAACGCCTAAAGTGTAAACAATGAAATTTGCCTTATCCGCCATGGCGATAGGGCCGCGAGTCAACAGGAGCTCAGCGCGAAAAGAGCGCCCTGCACCATGGGGACGCCCGCCGCCGTGCCGAAGACTTGGGCACAAGGCCGGCGCGTGCGGCCGGAGCCTTGCCGAGGGGGAAGCGGGCGCTTCAATCGCCAATGCCAGAACGCCAGGAGGACATCACACCATGACCGTCAACACGACCTTCGACCGGCCCGATGCCGGCCTCGTCGACTCGTTTTCCAAATTGGGCACGGCGACGTTCCATGAAGCCATGGGGCAGAAAGGCGCGCTGCCGAGCGCCCTCAAGCCGATCTACCCGGGCATGAGGCTGTGCGGCCCGGCGCTGACC
>JAKSBI010000658.1 GCA_022361215.1 Hyphomicrobiales bacterium
CCTGCAGGACCATCTGCAGATCCGCATGGTGTTCAGGACCAGCCGGCCGATCACCTTCAACGACGAGTTGCGCACCATCTTCGGCAGGGGCCGCGCCGGGCTGGAATACCTGCTGTTCCGGACCGGGCCGCTGACGCTGGCCGCCAGCCTGGTCTGCGTCTTCACCACCGTCGACCCGAACGCCGTGGCGCCGGACGTGCAGTTCCACGTGCAGCCGCTCAGCTCCGACAATCCGGGCAAGGGCCTGCACCCCTTCTCCGCCTTCACCTCGTCGACCTGCCAGCTACGCCCGGAGAGCCGCGGGCGGATCCTTCTGCGCTCGCCGGACCCGCTGGAGAAACCGCTGATCCACCCGAACTACCTCTCGGCGGCGAAAGACCAGGAGATCGCGGTGGCCGGCATGCGGCTGTCGCGCCGCATCGTGAGCACCAGTGCGCTCGGTCCGCTGGTCAGCGCGGAGCATGCGCCGGGCGATCGATACCAGTCGGACGAGGCGCTGCTGGAGGCGGCCCGGCAGGTGGCCCAGACCATCTATCACCCGACCAGCACGTGCAAGATGGGCGACGACCCCATGGCCGTCGTCGACGCACGGCTGAGGGTGCACGGCCTGGAAGGGCTGCGCGTGGCCGACGCCTCGATCATGCCGACCATCGTCTCGGGCAACACCAACGCCCCCACCATCATGATCGGCGAGAAGGCCAGCGACATGATCCTGGAAGACGCGCAGGGCTGAGGCCGCTATCGGCAATTGCAACAGACCCTAGCGCTGCGGCATCGCGGGCACGGGCCGGGCGTCGTCGCCCTCGATGACGTTGCGGGCCTTGTTCATGAGCTGGTTGTCCGACGAGACGCGCACGATCTCGCTGGTGGAGCCGTCCTCGAAGGTGAGCCTGATGCTGATACTGCGCGCCGTGCCGAGAGCCAGGGTGATGTAGGGCCGGTCCGTGGTGATGTGGTGCGGCTTCGCGGGGTCGCAGGGCTGCAGCTTCCAGACCCGGTCGAGAGTGTCGCCGTTCAGGCTGTACTGGACCTTCGTCAGGCCGCAGCGGTAGGACTCCAGATGGGTGAAATAGATGAGCTGCTGACCGTTGAAATTCCGGAAATGGGCCCAGCTCCCCTTGGTCATACTGAGGACACGTTTCTCTTGTCCTAAAAGTGAGTTCTGGGCATGGGTCGGTAGAATCAGTCCGATTGTGACGAGAATGAAAACAACGAATCGCATGTCTTTCACCGTGTCGAAGGCGGCGGTCGTCATGATGGGCCATACTTAGTCAAGCCGGCACCGATCGCCAAGTGAGTCATCAGAGTACGCCTCCTGAGGCGGGGTATCATAAGCGTTGGGGGGGCGTCCTGGAGGGAAGGATGCTGCGCAGTTTTTTTGCTGCTCTGATTGCCATGGCGCTCTCCGCATGTTCCGGAGGGGGGGCCACCATCGAGCACACCTCGGCGGCGCTGTTGCCGATGCCGTCGAAGGTCTCGCTGGACCCGACGGAGGCCCGGGACATCATCAACCGCTACCGCGAGGACAAGGGCCTGAAGCCCCTGAAGCTTCATCCTCTGCTGACCAAGGCCGCCAAGGCCCACTCCAGCGATCTGGCCAGCAAGGACCGCATCGCCCATAAGGGGTCCGACGGCTCGGACCCGTGGGTCCGCGTCCAGCGCACGGGCTACAAGCCCCGACTCGCGGCCGAGAATGTCGGTGCCGGGCAGATGTCCCTGGCGGAGGTCTTCAAGGGCTGGCAGGACAGCCCGGGCCACGACGAGAACCTGCTCCTGCCGGATGCCACCCATATGGGCATCGCCCTCGTGCACAACCCGTCCACCGAGTACAAGACGTTCTGGACCCTGGTGCTCGGCAAGCCGCTCTGAGCGTTCGCCGAAGTCCCTGGACGCCGGCTCGCACGCCGCCGCGCCGCTCGCTATGATGCCGCGACGCTGTATTTGAGCCGACCGGGGAGGAGCGACGCGTACCATGACGCTGGTGCACAGACTGTTGCCGGGGCCGAGACCTCATGCGGAGCTGCGCGCCGCATTCCGCTGGCCCGTGCCGGAGCATTACAACATCGCCGTCGACGTCTGCGACCGCTGGGCCGCCGCCGAGCCGGGCCGGCTGGCCCTGATCCACAAGCGCCAGGACGGCACGGTCGAGCGTCTGAGCTATGGCGAGCTGGCGCGCCGGTCGAACCGTCTGGCGAACGCGCTCCAGGCGGCGGGGCTCGCCCGCGGCGATCGCATCGGGCTGCTGCTGCCGCAATGTCCGGAGACGACGATCACGCATCTCGCCGCCTACAAGCTGGGGGCCGTGGCGGTGCCGCTCGCCGCGCTCTTCGGCCCGGATGCGCTCGAATACCGGCTGAA
>JAKSBI010000490.1 GCA_022361215.1 Hyphomicrobiales bacterium
CCGATCTGCTGGGCCAGGAACAGGGTCCGGGCCTGCTTGATCTTTTGCAGGTCGTGATAGAGCGGGTCCGCCTCGACGGCCGCGCGATCGACGCTGATGCTCGGCTTCGGAAGCGCCTCGAACTGGTGCTGCGTCAGGGCGGAGGCAGATTTTTCCACCTTGCCCCCGAGCAACCCGGCAATATATTCCGCCCGCGCTTGCGCCAGGACCGGCCCGGTGCGGCCGTTGACTTGGCCGGGAAGCCCGTCGGCCAGCTCCGCGCCGAGGGCGCTCGACGTCGTGACGAAGCCGTTGTTGTCGATCTCGGCGACGACCTTCCCGTCCACACGCACCGTCGCGTAGTCCTGATAGGCCGGGTGGCTGGACGTGTCGGGCATCTGGGAATGGCGGATTTCCAGGAATTTTTCCCTTGAGTCGACGAAGCGCTGATAGAGATCCTGCGGCCCCTCGTAAATGGCGAAGGACTTCAGCTTGCTGTTGTCGATGAGTTTGATGTTGGGGTTGTTGATCGGGAGTCCGGCTTGAAGAGAGGTCATGACGCAGCACCTTGACTTGACAGAAATCATGACACTCCAAGCAAAAGAAATGCCATTTAGAAGGTGTCGCCATGCTCTAGCTCTTTGTCGAAGCCTGTCTTTTGTCCCGAAACCGGTATCCACTTTCGGGAGACATGCTCTAACGTCGTGGGATCGAAAGGTGGGCGAGCTGCAGGTTCGTCTCCCCTATCGCGTCCGGCAGAGCGCAGCTCATCGGCGGCACTCGTGCGAGCAAGGATCGATCGATCCAGTCACTACTGTTCAAGACAAGCGAGGGTCCGGCACCATGAAGCTCAGCGCACGCAACGCCCTGCGGGGCACTGTCACCGAAGTCAAGATGGGCGCCGTAGCGGCCCAGATCCGCGTCGACGTCGGCGGCGGCAACGTCATCACCTCGACGATCACCGTCGACGCTGCCGATGATCTCGGTCTCGCCGAGGGCAAGGAGGTCGTCATCATCATCAAGGCGAGCGAAGTGATCGTCGCCGTCGAAGACTAGGCGGCGCCCTCGCCGATTGCGGGCGCGCAGACGTAGTGCCCGCTCGCCAGCCGCTCGACCGTGACGTCGACGCCATAGACCTCGCTCAGCAGGGCAGCCGTCAGGACCTGGCGCGGCGGTCCGGCGGCGCGTGCTGCGCCCTCGTGCAGCACCAGCACGCTTTGCGCGCAGATGAAGGCATGGTCGGGATTGTGCGTCGACAGCACCACGGCGAGGCCGCGTGCCGCAAGCCGCCGGATCTCGTTCAGCACCACCACCTGATTGCCGAAATCGAGGCTTGCGGTCGGCTCGTCCATGACGATGACCGGTGCGTCCTGGGCGAGCGCCCGGGCGATCAGCGCGAGCTGGCGCTGGCCGCCGCTCACGCGCGAGTAGTCGCGCAGGGCGAGATCGGCGATGCCGAGAATATCGAGCGCCTCGGCGGCGCGCTCGCGGTCGCGCCGTCCGGGCCCCGCGAAGGCGCCGTGATGCGCGGTGCGTCCCATCAGCACGACGTCGCCCACGCTATAGGGAAACTGGACCGCGTGGGTTTGCGGCACGTAGGCGATCATGCGCGCGATCTCGCGCCGGCCGAGGCTCGCGAGCGGACGGCCGGCGATGGCGATTTCGCCGGCGATCCGCGGCAGCAGCCCGAGCAGTGTGCGGAACAGCGTCGTCTTGCCCGAGCCGTTGGGTCCGAGCAGGCTCAGCACCTCGCCGGCCCCGAGGCTGAGCGAGATGTCGCGGCCGACCACATGGCTGCCGTAGCCGATCGCCAGGTCCCGTGCCGCCAGAAGCATCGCCCGCTCCTTGGTCTCTTTCAGCGCCAGCCGTAGCGGCCGCGCGCCAGCAGCCAGAGGAAGAACGGCGCGCCCACGACCGCGGTCAGGATGCCGAGCGGCGTCTCGATCGGGGCGATGGTGCGCGCCAGCGTATCCGTGAACAGCACGTAGCCCGCGCCCAGCAGCATGGCGGCCGGCAGCAGCCGGTCGAAATTGGGCCCGACCAGCATCCGCGCGATATGGGGCATGACCAGCCCGACCCAGCCGATCACGCCGGTGATGGCGACCACGCTCGAGGTCATCAGAGTGGCGGCGACGACGACCAGGATACGGATGCGCGCCGCCTCGACGCCGAGCGCCCGCGCCTCGTCGTCGCCGAGCGACAGCACCGTGATGCGCCAGCGCAGGAGCACCAGGGGCACGAGACCCAACAGCACCAGCGGCGCCACCGTGACCACCTCGGAGACGCGGACGCTGGCGAGGCTGCCGAGCAGCCAGAAGGTAATGGCGGGGAGCTGGTCGTAGGGATCGGCGAAGACCTTGAGCAGGGAGATCACGGCGCCGGCGAGCGCGCCGACGACGACGCCGGCCAGCACCAGAACCAGGGTCGGCTCGTGGCCGCGCACGATCGAGGCGATGGTGTAGACCAGCGCCACCGTGCCGATGCCGCCCAGGAACGCCATGAGCTGGATGGCGCCGACCGGCAGCGAGAGGAAGATGCCGAGGACGGCGCCAAGGCCGGCCCCGGTCGAGACGCCGAGGATGTCGGGCGAGACCAGCGGATTGCGGAAGATGCTCTGATAGACAGCGCCGGCGCCAGCCAGCGCCGCGCCGACCAGGAGCGAGGCGGCGATGCGCGGCAGGCGAACCTGGAACAGCACCGTGTCGATGGGTGCCGTGGCGGGCGCGCCCGTCAGCCACCGCGCCGCCGCGGCCCAGGCCTCCGCGAGCGAGACCGGATAGGCGCCGATCAGCGTGGCGCCCACGGCCCCCGCCGCCACCGCCGCCGCAAGGCCCGCTATGGCGAGCGGAAAGCGGAGCGTGCGCTCATTCAGGGTGCCCGTCCTTTGGTCCATTCGAGCAGCCGCTCCAATTGCCTGTCGTCCAGATCGACATGATAGAAAAGCTTGTAGAAACGGCGGGTTTCGCTCGCAAGGTCGAGATTGAAGCGCTCGGGATAGAACATCAGGCTGAGCCAGCGCAGCCCGATGATGCGGTTGACCGAGGGCGGCCGGTCGATCCAGCCGAACGGCGCGACGGGGCTCAGATAAACCCGGCGGCGCTTGACCGCCTCGATGCCGGCCAACAGGCGGTTCTCCCAGACCGTGCGATAGAAGTTGCGGTCCCAGGTGACGATGGTGTCGGGATTGGCGACGATCACCTGCTCGATCGAGGTGCGCACGATACCGCTCCGCCCGTCGCCCGGATCGGCGACGTTGCGGCCGCCGGCGCGCTCGATGATCTCGGTGTTGATCGAGCCTTTCAGGCCCGTCTCCAGACCGTCGGGTCCGCGCGCGAGATAGACCCGCGGGCGCTTCCCGGGCGGTATCGCCTCGAGTGCGGCGTCCAGCTCCGCAAAGGTCCGCTCGACATAGCGTGCCAGGCGCTCGCCCCGCGCCTCGACCCCCAGCACCTTGCCGAGCAGGCGCAGCGCCGCGGGCGTATTCTCGAAGCGCCCGTCGACCAGCATATAGGGGATGCCGGTCTGTGCCTGCACATTGTCGGCGAGTGAGATGTAGGTGCCGCGCACCGAGCCGAAATCGACGATCAGGTCCGGCTTGGCCTTGAGCACGACTTCGAGGTTCGCCGTGCTGCCCCGGCCGGTGAGGCGGCCGAGGGCGGGCAGGTCGCGGTAGGGCGGGGCGATATAGTCGCGCTCCTCGCCGCGCAGCGCGCGCGACCAGCCGGCCAGCTTATCGGGCGCCAGCACATAGATCAGGATCGAGGCGGGCGGCCCCGAGGCGAACACCTTGGTGATGCGGTCCGGGACGGTGACGACGCGCCCGGCCGAATCGCTCATCTGGCGGGCGGCGGCGGGGCCTGCGAGCGTGGCGACGAGACACGCCGCTGCGATCCCCGCCCTAATGCACGAACTGTTTCGCGTAGGCGGCATCCTGGTAGAGCGCTTCGCCATGAGCTTCGGTTCCGTAATCGCGGATCACCTTCTGGCCGGCGGCACCGCCGACGAAGGCGATGAACTTCGCCGCCACCGCCTTGCCGGGCGTGTCGGCGGCGGAGAGCAAGGCATGGTAGGTGTTGACCAGTACCTTGTCGCCCTTGAACAGCACCGCCAGCTTGTCCGCCGCCCTGCGCTCGGCAACCCAGGTGCTCGAATCGGTCATGAAATACCCGCCGATCGCATTGGCCTTCATCAGGCTCGCGGTCATGAAGTCCTTGGTGACGACATACCAGGCGCCGGAGGGCGCGACGCCGGCCGTCTTCCAGATCGCGAGCTCCTTCTTGTGCGTGCCCGAGTTGTCGCCGCGGGTGACGAAACTGGCCTGTGCCTTGGCAATGCGCGCATAGGCGTCAGCCGCGGACGCCGCGCCTTTGATCCCTGCCGGATCGGCCTTCGGCCCGACGATGTAGAATTCATTCGAGCCGATCAGGGTGTGGCGGGTCGCCCAGCCGGCCTCGACCGCTGCCGCCTCGGCCTTGGGCGCGTGCACCATCGCCATGTCGACCTTGCGGGCCTTCAGGAGCTTGAGCGAGGCGCCGCTGCCGGCCTTGATCCATTGGAGGGTCGCAGGCGTCTCCTTGGCGAAGGCGGCAGCCAGCGCCTTCAAGAGGCCAAGCTCGCCGGGGCTTCCGGTCGCCAGCGCGAACGTGGCGCCGCCGTGATCGTAAGTCGCCTTGATCTTCATTTCCTTGGCCAGGACGCTACCGGTCGAAACCGCTGCGGCCAGGATCGCACCGCACAATGCGGATGCCGCCAGATTGCGTGCCATCGTTACGTCTCCTTTGGAATGTCCGTCCCTCGAGAAAGCCTGCGGCGGTGTCGAGGCGCCCGCCCTTGCGGACGTCTCTCACCAGCTCGCTGGTTCGCCAAATTTTTCGATCAATATGCATTTCATGTCAAATAAGCGCATTCTTCTGCAAATCTTCCTGACGATTTTCGAGACAGGGGTATGCTTCACGCCGAGCCCCGGCGCGGGGGCCGGGGCTGTCGTGTTTGTGCAATGACGGTCCGGGCTAGACGCCCATGGCCTTGGGCGGCGGCGTCACTTCACCGAGATGCAGGTGCAGTCCGCGTTCTGAAACACCGTGTTGGAGACGCTGCCGAAGGAGCAGGCATCCGCATCGCTCAGGCCACGGCAGCCCATGACGATGGTGTTGGCACCTGCGGTGCGTGCGGCGACCAGGATGCCCTCGGAGGGATCGCCCGCTTCGATCTCCAGCGTGTCGGTCTCCACGCCCCGCTGGCGCGCCTTGGCGGCGGATGCTTGCAGGATCTTCCTGCCGATGGCGCGGAGGATGTCGTCCGGAAGCGGTTGTGGCGCGCGCTCGGCGGCTCGCTCCAGCGCCTTGGTCAGCTTCGGGCCGAAGGTTTTCGCGGCCGTCAACCGAAGCAGATCGTGGGCCGGCTTGTCGCGCGCCAGCGCATGGTAGAGCGCGATCCGGCCGCCGTACTTTCCGGCCAGGTCGCAGGCGATATGCAGCGCCTTCGCCGCATGCGCCGAACCGTCCACCGGCACCAATATCGCGGGCATGAGCGTGTTCCTGTCGGGCTTCCAATGGAACGCGTGCTAACGGACCGATTCTATGAGCGTCAGCGTGAACAATTCGCTAAGGCGGTACACGGCATCGCGGCCGGTTGGCCGATGGCGCGATTGCGCAAGCTCCGCGCGATACGTAAGAGTGAGGTTGGCGTTGGGCCTGGACAGTGAGGAGAGGGCGCCAGATGAGTGAGCCACTGACGATCGTCGCGCGCATCGTCCCGAAATCGGGCGTCGAGGACGAGCTGGAGGCCGCGATGAGGGACCTTGTCGCGGCAACGCGCCTGGAGCTGGGCTGCATTCAGTATGACCTGCACCGGACCACCGAAGGACCCTGCATCTTCGTCTTCTACGAGAGCTGGGAAACCAAGACGCTCTGGGAGGCACACATGAGCGGCGCCGCCATTCAGGCCTTCCGGGAGGCGGCGAACCACATGATCGAGAGCGGCGAGGTGCTGCAGATGGCGCGCGTCGCCTGAGCGCCCTCGGCGGGACGGGCGTAGAGCCCGGCAGCAGGCCTTTTGCGGCCTTGCGCACCAACGTCGTGCTGCTCACATCGCTGCCGCACGGACCTGACGCTGCGCTCCGTCTCGACAGCACCAGGGCCCTGTCCGTCCTCTGTTTTCGGAACGACAAGCTGACGCTGGTGCCGAGCCCCGAAGATCTCGCGCCTTGAGGGCGTATCTCTCCAGCCTCGATTTCTGTCGGCATCGCGTGCCTTCGAGAGGTCCGAAAGCCCATCGCGCCAAGTGATCCTGCCAATGTGAGGCCGCATCATCTCTTGTAAATAAATGACTGGTCATTTATATATAAGCCATGACCAAGGAAACCGGGAAAGACCGGCCCAAATGGCGCCGCCGCGCGGAAGCGCGGCCGGACGAGGTGCTCGACGCGGCGCTCGATCTCTTCATCGCCCATGGCTTCGCGGCCACGCGGGTTGAGGACATCGCCGCCCGTGCCGGCCTCTCCAAGGGCGCGGTCTATCTGTATTTCGACAGCAAGGAAGCGATCCTGGAGGCGCTGGTGCGCCGCTCGATCGTGCCCGTCGCCAAGAACGCGGCGGAGATGGCCCGGAGCGCGCCTGGCGATCCCCGCGACGTCATTCGAATGATGGTGACCCTCGTTGCCGGCCGCATCGGCGATCCCCGCATATCGGCCATCCCGCGGCTGATCATCGCCGAGTCCGGCAATTTCCCGCGGCTCGCCAAGATGTATCGGGAAGAGGTGCTCGACCGTGCCCTGACGGCATTGGAGACGCTGATCCGTACAGGCGTGGAGCGGGGCGTCTTCCGGCCCGTGGATCCCCGCCTGGCGGTGCGCAACGTGGTCGGTCCGATGCTGGCCCATGCCCTCCTGGCGGGCGTCTTCGGCATCACCGAAGGGGACGGTGCCGACCCGCGCCGCTTCGTCGAGAGCCATCTCGACATCCTGCTCAACGGCCTGGCTGTCGAGCGAGAGGAGACGTGAGATGCAGTCCGTACTCGCGTGGTTGATGAGTGTGGTGACGGCCGTGGTCCCCGGCCTCGGGAGCACCCCGACGCAGGACGTCTTCTTCGGCTATGTGGAGGGCGACTATCTCTACATGGCGCCGCGCCATGCCGGCACGGTCGCCGAGGTGGCGGTCGAGGACGGTCAGCATATCAAGGCCGGGGATCTGCTGTTCCGGATGGACTACGACCGGGAGCGCCAGGCGCTGGCTGCCGCCAAGTCCCGGCTCGAAGCGGCCCGCTCCAACTGGCGCGACAAGACCGAGGGCGACCGGCGCGAGGAGA
The DNA here is from genome assembly GCA_022361215.1 of Hyphomicrobiales bacterium. Classification (GTDB taxonomy): domain Bacteria; phylum Pseudomonadota; class Alphaproteobacteria; order Rhizobiales; family Methyloligellaceae; genus JAKSBI01. The sequence goes on from JAKSBI010000490.1 coordinate 7,285, forward strand.
TCGCCGTCATCGAGGCGCGCCTGCGCAGCGCCGAGGCCGATCTGGAGCTGGCGAAGCTCAACTACAAGCGCGCCGACAGCCTGATCAAGCGCCGTGTCGTCTCCGAAAGCCGGCGCGACCAGGACCGCACCGCCGTCGAGACGGGCGAGGCGCGGGTGCGCCAGCTCAAGGCCGAGCTGAAGGTGGCCCGGCTGCCTCAGCGTGCGGCCCAGGTCGAGGCGGCGCGCCAGGAGATGCTGGCGGCCGACGCGGACATGCGCAAGGCGGAGGTCGATCTGGCGGACCGCACGGTTCGGGCCCCGGCGACGGGGCGCGTCGAGCGGGTCTTTCTGCGGGCCGGCGAGCACGCGGGCGCGGGCGCAGCGGTTGTTTCGCTGCTGCCGCCGGGCAATCTGAAGATCCGCTTCTATGTGGCCGAGCCGCTGCG
>JAKSBI010000647.1 GCA_022361215.1 Hyphomicrobiales bacterium
CCTGCTCGGCGGCATGGTGATCTGGGGCCTCGAGCCCGGCCCGCTGCTCTTCACCGAGCACAAGGAGTTCGTCTGGGGCCTGATCGCCAGCCTCTACGCCGCCAACCTGTTCGCCGTGCTCATCAACGTGGCCTTCATCCCAGCCTTCATCTGGGTGCTGAAGCTGCCCTTCACAGTGCTCGCGCCGATCATCTTCGTGCTCTGCCTGATCGGCGGCTACGCGCCCACCCAGGACATGCACGACGTCTGGCTGATGCTGGTCTTCGGCATCGTCGGCTATCTGATGCGCAAGCTGGACTACCCCCTGGCGCCCGCCGTGCTCGCCATCGTGCTGGGACCGCTGGCGGAGCCCGCGCTCAGGCAGTCGCTCCTCATCGACAACGGCTCCTTCGCCATCTTCTTCACGCGGCCCTATTCGGCGCCGATCATGATCACGGCGCTGATTCTTCTGGCCCTGCCGTTCGTCAAGCCCCTGCTGCGGCTTGCGCGCCGCCGCAAAGCCCCCGCCTAGCCCCTTGAGACGGTATGAAAGGCGCACTTCGAGACCAGGAAACCAAGGCAATGCATGGGATATTGCGGTGGGACAATCTCCTGGTGTATGGTATACCAGTGAACCACGTGGTGTTGACGCGCCACTGAAAGGCAGACGATGTCCGATCTTCAGCTCCAGATAAAGCCCATCGACGAGGGCTTCAGCCTCAAGTCGAGGATCTACGATTCGCTGAAAGCGGCCATCGTCAACATGAACATCTACGACGACGACGCCGAGCTCAGGCTCGACGAGCGCCGCCTCTCGGAGCAGTTCGGCATCAGCCGCACGCCCTTGCGCGAGGCGCTGGCCCGCCTCGACCAGGAGGGCCTGGTGCGCATCGTGCCGCGGCGCGGCATCTACATCGTGCGCAAGTCCAAGGACGAGATCCTGGAGATGATCACGGTCTGGGCCGCGCTGGAGAGCATGGCGGCCCGCCTGATCACGCAGAACGCCAGCGACGCGGAGATCGCTGAGCTGCGCACGCTCGGCGACTCCTTCGACGGCGACGGCGTCATGGCGCGCATCGACGAGTACTCCGACGCCAACATCCGGTTCCACCAGAAGATCCTGCAGATGAGCAAATGCGATCTTCTGAACGAGATGGCCCAGGGCCTCTTCATGCATATGCGCGCCATCCGCGCCCGCACCATCTCGGAGCAGGACCGGGCCAACCGATCCATCGTCGATCACATGCACATCATCGAGGCACTGGAGGCGCGGGACACCGAGCTCGCCGAGCGCCTGGTGCGCGAGCACACGCTGAATTTGAAAGCCCATGTCGAGCGCTACGTCGACCTGGGCTGAGAGACCGATACACAGGACATGACTGGGTCGAAACGTCAGGGAGGTCATCCATGTCGACCACAGCGACGGACACACTGAAGCGAAAGAGCACGGACGACACCATCGTCTCCGGCGGCCATCTGGTGGCCAAGGCGCTTAAGAACGAGGGCGTGGACACCATCGTCGCCCTCTGCGGCGGCCATATCATCGACATCTACGACGGCTGCGTGGACGAGGACATCCGCATCATCGACGTGCGCCACGAGCAGGTGGCGGCCCATGCGGCGGACGGCTATGCGCGCCAGACCGGCAAGCTCGGCTGCGTGGTGACCACCGCCGGCCCCGGCTGCACCAACGCGGTCACCGGCATCGCCACCGCCTTCCGCTCCGAGAGCCCGGTGCTGCATATCGGCGGCCAGGGGGCGCTCACCCAGCACAAGATGGGCTCGCTCCAGGACCTGCCCCATGTGGACATGATGGCGCCGATCACCAAGTTCTCGGCGGGCGTGCGCTCGACCGAGCGCATCGCCGACATGATCTCCATGGCGGCGCGGGAGTGCTTCGCCGGCGCTTATGGCCCCGCCTATCTGGAGATCCCGCGCGACGTGCTCGACCGGGAGGTTCCGGTCGACCAGGCCGTGATCCCGCAGCCGGGCCACTACCGGGCCTCGACCAAGTCGATCGGCGATCCGGCCGACATCGAGAAGCTGGCCGATCTCCTGGTGGCGGCGGAGC
>JAKSBI010000194.1 GCA_022361215.1 Hyphomicrobiales bacterium
GATCTGGCTGGCGCGCTCCCAGGAGGCTCGGAAGCGACGGCGCCAGTGGCGCAGGGTCTCGGCATAGTGCAGCCGCAGGATCTCGATGTCCGTGACCAGCAGATCCGCCTTTTCGATCGTCGGCAGCACCTCGCTGAGCGCCGGGATGTAGCCGCCGGGAAAGATGTGGCGGGCGATGAAGGGGTTGGTCACGGAGGGCCCGTCGAAACGGCCGATCGAATGCAGCACGGCAATGCCGTCGTCGGCCAGCAACGCGTGGAGTTTCTCGAAGAACGTTCTGTAGTGGGAGATGCCCACATGCTCGAACATGCCGACCGAGACGATGCGGTCGAAGCGGCCGGTCATCTCCCGGTAGTCGGCGGCCTCGAACGTGACGGCCTTGGACAGGCCGCGCCGGCGGGCGCGCTGCCGCGAGGCGGTGAGCTGTTCGTCGCTGAGCGTAATGCCGGTCACGTCCACCCGCGCCGTGCGCGCCAGATAGAGCGCGAGCCCGCCCCAGCCGGAGCCAATGTCCAGAATGCGCTGGCCGTCGCGGAGCTGAAGCTTCGCGGCCAGATGGCGCTTCTTGGCGAGCTGCGCATCGGCCAGCGACTGGCCCTCATGCTCGAAATAGGCGCACGAGTACTGCCGGTCCTTGTCCAGGAACAGGTCGTAGATGGTGCTGTCGATGTTGTAGTGAAAGCGCGCGTTGCGCCTTGCGCGGCGCGTGGGATTGTATTGCTGCACCCGTTTGCCGGCGCGCCGCACGCGCCCGAGCAGCTTCACCCAGCCCGGCCACTCCTGCCATTTCAAGTTTTGCATAACCAGCTCGAGAAACCGGTATATGGAGCCGCGCTCCATGACCAGACGGCCGTCCGTATAGGCCTCTCCGAGCACCAGCTCCGGATTGCAGGCCAGCTCGAACTCCAGGCGCTTGTCCGTCAGGCGTACGACGATGGGGTCGCCGGTCCCGTCGCCAAATCTGTGCGTGCAGCCCGTCGGGTCGATCAGATGCAGATCACCCGTCTTGACGATATGATCGAACAGCAATGGCAGTAAGCGGAACATGACCTGACCAAACGGAGGTTCGACAGAGCCAGCGCCCGGCTTGTCATGTGCTGCACCCCGTCTGTGGGCTGTTACAGCACTCAACCCTGCATTAAATCAGCTTGCACCGATCAGCTCAACTCTACGAGCTTGCAAAGGGGCCGATCGCGTCTGTTCTCCGAGACTTGCCGTCTACGGCCGTCAACTGCATTGATGCAGGTCATGTTGTTCCGCGGGGCTGCGCGGAGCGTCCGGGCAGGACCGCTTGCAAGAGGGGTCAGGCCGGCTCCTTGTCTGCGGCCTCGTCGGTGTCGCTCGTCCCGGTCTCCTCGGCCTCCGGTGCGGGAGCCTGCTCCTCCTCGTCCGTCTCGGCCGCGGCCTCGTCCGTCTCGGCCGCGGCCTCGTCCAGGGTCGATTGCGCCTCCTTGGCGAGCTCTTCGTCCTCGAAGACCTCTTCCGCGCTGATGGCGTCTTCGTCCTCGTCCTCGTCGGCCGTGACCGTGACGTCCTCGCCGCGCGCCTGCCGCTCCGCCTCTTCTTCCGAGCGGGCGACGTTGACGCTCACCATGGACTCGACTTCCGGATGCAGCGAGATGCGGACCTCGTGCAGGCCCAATAGCTTGATGGGCCGGTCCAGCATGACCTGCTGGCGCTCCACCGTGAAGCCGCCCGCCGTGACCAGATCCGCGATGTCGCGCGTCGAGACGGAGCCGTAGAGCTGGCCAGTGTCGCCGGCCTGACGGATCACCACGAAGCTCTCGCCGTCCAGCTTGCCGGAGACCGCCTCAGCCTCCTGCTTGAGCTCCAGGTTGCGCGCTTCGAGCTGGGCGCGGTCCTGTTCGAAGCGTTCCATGTTGCCGGGTGTGGCGCGTAGCGCCTTGCCTTTCGGCAGCAGGAAGTTGCGGGCGTAGCCGTCCTTGACGGTGACCACGTCGCCCATCTGTCCGAGCTTGCCGATGCGTTCGAGCAGAATGACCTGCATGTCGAATCTCCTTGTCGATGTGGCGCGCTAACCGCCCGTGCCCGACGGCGGTTGTGGCTTGTTCTGGATGCGCTCGCGCAGCTTGAAGACCGGCTCGCCGATACCGACGATGGCCACCACCAGCGCGATCCATCCGAAGAAGAGGATCCCGAAATAGAGAATGAAGAGAAGGAAGGGCCTGAGCGACGAGGCCAGCGTGATCTTGTGCAGCACCACCAGGCCCAAGAGCACATAGGCGAGCAGGAAGGCGCCGGTGAAGCCGGTCGCGATGATGCCCAGCAGGCCCGGCGAGAAGGTCAGCAGCAGGGAGACCACGAAGAACAGCGCGAAGGAGTTCGGGTAGGTCATGGTCGACAGGTCGGGCCAGGGCCGCAGGGCGCGTCCGGAGACGTCGACGATGCGTCCTGCCGCCCACAGATTGAACAGCATCACCCCAAGCCCGAGGATGGCGGTGGCCGCCGGCAGGGCCCGCACCAGCAGGTTGATGAGCGGCGTCAGCGCTTCCTTGTCCAGCCCCTGCGGCGCATTGGCGCCGAGCTGGTCGAGGATGGTCTTGTCGAGGATCTCCTGGATAGCGGCGCGGTAGCTCTCGGCGTCGAGACCCACCATCGGCACGCTCAATCCGGAGAGCCCGCCGGCCATCAACGTGGCCCAGGCGACGATGCGCCCCGCGGGATACCATTCGATCTGCCCCTGGCCGGTGCCTGTATCTCCCGCCGCGGCCGGCCCGGTGCCACGGGACAGCAGGGCCAGATAGCACAACACCGTGATGGGCAGCCCCAGGGTCAGAAGGAAGACGGTGCCGGCCTTCGCGCCTAGAGCGGCGGTGGCCACTGCCGCGCCTGAGAGGCTTGCCGTCAGCGCCGACGCCGAGCCCCAGCCGAGCCCCGCAAGGAAGCCGGGCAGCGGCGCAAGATAGAATAAGGCCAATGCCAGCACGGATCCGGTCGCGGCCGATGCGAACAGCACTGCGGCAACCAGGCCTGCGCCGAGGCCGATCAGGAGTGGTGATGCCATATGGTCAGCTGTCCCGCCCTATGGGTGCGGTTAGAGGCGGCTGCTTCAGGCACCGCCCCAACCCTTCGACCAAAACCTGTCTGCTGCGCCTATTTCAAGATATACGGCAGCAGACCCAGAAAACGCGCCCGCTTGATGGCCTTGGCCAGCTCGCGCTGCTTCTTGGCGGAGACCGCCGTGATCCGGCTCGGGACGATCTTGCCGCGCTCCGACACGAAACGTTGCAGCAACTTGACGTCCTTGTAATCGATCTTCGGCGAGCTGTCGCTGGAGAACGGGCAGGTCTTGCGCCGGCGGTAGAAGGGGCGGCGGACCGGAAGCTGGGCGATATTGGCCATCTCTATTTCTCCGTCTCGCTCGATTTGTCGGACTTGGCCGCGACGGTTTCGGTGTCACCTTTCGGTGTGTCTTCCCGTTTCGGCGCGTCGTCCCGTGGCGGCCTTGGTCCGCCGTCTCTCGATCCTCTCGGGCCACCGTCCCGCGGACCTCTATGGTCGCGGCGTCCGCCGCGCCGGTCGTCGCGGTCGCCGCGGCGCATGATCGGCGACGGCTCGGGGTCGTGCTTGTCCACGCGGATCGTCATGAAGCGGATGATGTCGGACGAGATCCGCATCTGGCGCTCCATCTCGGTCACGGCGTCGTGTGGCGCATCGATGTTCATCAGCCCGTAATGAGCCTTGCGGTTCTTCTTGATCTTGTAGGAGAGGCTCTTCAGGCCCCAGTACTCGGACTTCGCGATCGTCCCGCCATTCTCGGTGATGACGGCCTGGAAGCCCTCGACCAGGCTCTCTACCTGCTGGGAAGAGATATCCTGGCGTGCAAGAAACACGTGCTCGTAGAGCGGCATGGCTTGGTGCCTTTCCTTCGTCGTTCGCCCGGCGCAAAGCCTCTTCTGAGCCCTGTTCGCTTGGAAAGGCTCAAAGAAAGACCCGAAAGAGCGGAGACACGGGGAGCCGGGCCCTGCGCCCTACCGCCGCATTTCGCCAAGAGCGAGCCGGCGGTCTCCCGTTCAGCCTCCAGCCGGGGCTGTTGCTGTGGGCGTCTTATACGCCTTTATCGCCACATTGCAACAGACGTCGAAAGGTCGGGCGCCGGCCTCGACGATCGTCGAGTTTCGCACATGCTTGACAGCAGGGCCCGAACGGTGTCTTTGGCGCCGAACTTTGGCCCGCATCAAGGGCCTATGACCAAACCTGGGCCAAAGAGCCTGTTCCCCCGCAGCTCAATCGGTGTCGTCCAAAATGAGCATTGCATTCACCTTCCCCGGTCAGGGAAGCCAGCATGTCGGTATGGGTGCCGAGCTGGCCGAAACCTTTGCGGTTGCCCGCGACGTGTTTGCGGAGGTCGACGAGGCGCTGGGGCAGGATCTGTCGCGCATCATGCGCGAGGGGCCGGAGGACACTCTGACGCTGACGGAGAACGCGCAGCCCGCGCTGATGGCGGTCTCTCTTGCCGTGATGCGTGTGCTCGAGCATGAGCACGGGTTGCGACTTTCCGACGCCGTTTCGTTCGTCGCGGGGCATTCCCTCGGCGAGTATTCGGCGCTGGCCGCCGCCGGCGCGCTCGGCCTGGCCGACACGGCGCGACTGCTGAAGACGCGCGGGCAGGCCATGCAGGCCGCGGTGCCGGTGGGCGAAGGCGCCATGGCGGCCCTGCTGGGCGCTGAGCTGGAGGACGCGCAGAAGCTGGCCGAGGCCGCGGCTCAGGGCGATGTCTGCCAGGCCGCCAACGACAACGCGCCGGGACAGATCGTGGTCAGCGGCGCCAAGGTCGCGGTCGACCGGGCGGTCGAGATGGCGGCCGAGTTCGGCGCGCGCCGCGCGGTCCTGCTGCCGGTCAGCGCACCCTTCCATTGTGCCTTGATGCAGCCGGCGGCCGACGTTATGGCCGAGGCGCTGGCTGGCGTAGAGATCGCGCCACCGGCCGTTCCCGTGGTTGCCAATGTGGTCGCCTCCGGCATTACCGGGCCGGAGGAGATACGCCGGCGGCTGGTAGAGCAGGTCACCGGCATGGTGCGCTGGCGCGAATGCGTGCAGTTCATGGCGGGCGAGGGCGTGCAGACGCTCTACGAAGTCGGTGCCGGACGCGTTCTGACCGGTTTGGCGCGGCGCATAGAGCGTTCGCTCGGCGCGGAGCCGATCGGCACGGCGGGTGAGATCGAAACGGCCGCCGAAGC
>JAKSBI010000082.1 GCA_022361215.1 Hyphomicrobiales bacterium
AATGACCTTCTCGCGTTCCGCATAGAGATGCTTCAAGACGTTCTTCGGCGTGCGCGAGAGATAGGCGACGCCCCAGAGCCGGTCCTTGTAGATGATGGGCAGGGCGACGAAGATGCGAATGCCTGTGCCGCGGCTGATCGAGGCGATTGGAGGCGGCGGCGCGTCGGAGATGCGCTGTCTGATGACGCTCGCATAGCGGCCGGCGAGCGCCTTGCGGACTTCTTCGATATGCGCGAAGGACTGTCCGAGTTCGCCGCCGCCGGCAACGACGATGCCGTTGAAATCCAGCACCCGCATGCCGGCGAGCGTGGTGCGCTGGGCCGAGCTCAGGATACGCGACATGCCGCGGCCGACGTCCCGCGCTGCCGGGTCCGCCGTCGTCTCCGGCGCGCGCCCGTCGGGACGCGGGGGCAGGGTCTCCTGCTGGGCCAGGTCGAGCTTGGGCTCGACGGGCGTGTAGCGGCCTTCGACCTTTTCCGGCAGCGGGCCTGCCAGCCGCGCGCCATAGCCGGCGTAGCCCGGTTCGCGCGCGACGATCCCTTGTTCGAAGACGGCGGCGATCATCGCGCCCTGCGAAATCAGCTCGCGCTCCGTCTCCTGCACGAGCTGGTTCTCGTAAATGCGGAAGAAGAAGATGCTGCCGAGCGGCAGCACCAGGACCGCAAGGTTCACGATCAGCAGAACCGTGCGCAGGCGGGGCCGGAAGAGTCCCAGCATCGCGCCGCCGCCTACCGGCAGGCGCCCAGCCTGTAGCCGACACCGTGCACGGTCTCGATCAGGCTCTCGCAGCCGAGCTTCAGGAACTTGCTGCGAATGTGGCGGATGTGACTGTCGATGGTCCGGTCGCTGACATGGACGTTCATGTCATAGGCGCTCTCGATGATCGTATCCCGATCGAACACCCGGTCCGGCTGCCGCAGGAAGCCTTTCAGAATGGAGAACTCGGTGGCTGTCAGCCTGATCTCCTGTCCGGCCCAGGAGACCCGGTGGCGGTGCGGCTCGAGCCGAAGCTGACCGTGTTCGAGGGGAGCGGCGGCAGAGGTTTTTTGCAGCGGCGGCTGCAGGCGTTTCAGGATGGCGTTGACGCGGGCCACCAGCTCGCGCGGGCTGAAGGGCTTGGTCACATAGTCGTCGCCACCGATCTCGAGACCGACGATGCGGTCGATCTCTTCGTCCCTCGACGACAGGAACAGGATCGGGACTTCGGAGGTCTTGCGCAGCTCGCGGCAGACCTCCAGCCCGTCGAGCTCCGGCATATTGATGTCGAGCACGATCAGATCCGGGCGTTCGCGTGCGAACAGCGTCAGAGCCTCGGTGCCGTCCCGCGCGACGCAGGTCTGCAACCCCGCCTTGTCGAGCGCGAAGTGAATGACGTCCCGGATGTGCGGATCGTCATCCACGATCAGTATCTTGCGCGCCATGATCGCTTTCCCGGTGCAGAGCCGTTTACTGTCGGCTCGAATGTATGGCTTTAGGGTCAGAATTTGAATGCGCTCGGCCGTCGACGCATGGGCTGGAATGCGATCGCGAGATTTGGTCTCAAGCGTCGTGAACCGTTGCCTCGAAAGCCAGCGGGTTTGGGCAAGCCCAGCGACAGAGCAAATCCCTCCCGCCACCGTCATGCCCGGGCGGGGGGCCCGGGCGTCCGACGGGACCGGTCCACGAGCGTGGGGCAGGTGCTCGGTGGCGGTGCGGACCGGTCGGTCGAACTGCCGGCAGGGCAGCCGGCAATGACGGCGGGAGGAAGCTCAGGCAGCGTGGGGCACGTCTCGTCTCCTTGCGTTCTGCCGGCGGCGGCGGGCTAGGCTGGCGAGACCGGCCAGCGTGAGCACCGCGAGCCCGCCGATCAGCTCCGGTTCCGGCGCGGGGCTCCCGCCGAAGTTCCTGCTGGCGCGTTGTCCCGGAGGCGGCGAGAACGACACGGTTCTCTTGCGCGGATAGGCCTTGCCGGTAATGCCTTTCACCATGGGCAGCGGCACCGCGGCGGTCCGGGTGGCCTGCGGTGTCCCGTTCACGACCTTCTCGGAGACGGCGACGAACGACGTCCATTGGGTGGTGAGCGAATAGGCGAGTCCGAGATCGGTGACCTTGCGCTTCAGGATCTCTGCCTCCAGTTCGCTCTGCCGCAGACTGTGAGGCCTGGTGTAGTCGCGCATGGCGTCCGCGATCTGCGTCCGGGCCCAGACCAACGGGATGCCAGCACTCTCGGGACCGCTGGTCCCATCGGGCAAACGGACCTTCGCGAGGAGGGC
>JAKSBI010000379.1 GCA_022361215.1 Hyphomicrobiales bacterium
CACCACCGTGCAGGAGGTGTTCGGCAAGATCTTCAACGCCGGCACCGAGTTCCAGCGCGACGGCAGCCAGTTCGACCGGCTGCTGAAGGACGGCGACACCTTCAAGGTCGGCGGCATCGACGCCCGCGTGCTGCACACGCCAGGGCATACGCCGGCCTGCATGACCTATGTCATCGGCGATGCCGCCTTCGTGGGCGATACCTTGTTCATGCCGGACTTCGGCACCGCCCGCTGCGACTTCCCGGGCGGCGACGCGCGCACGCTCTACCGCTCGATCCAGAAGATCTTCGAATTGCCGGACGAGACGCGGATGTTCCTCTGCCACGACTACAAGGCGCCCGGCCGCGACGCATTCAAGTGGGAGACCACCGTCGGCGAGCAGAAGCGCGCGAACGTGCATGTGCGCGACGGCATCGGCGAGGACGCGTTCGTCGAGATGCGCACCAAGCGCGACGCGCAGCTCGCCATGCCCAAACTGATCCTGCCGTCGGTGCAGGTGAACATGCGCGCCGGCCACCTGCCGCCGCCGGAAGACGACGGCACCAGCTATCTGAAGGTGCCGGTCAACCGGCTTTAGAGCCTTTGCGGCTGGATGAGACCCCGAGAGAGAAAGACCAATGACCGCCACCTTCCCCGTCATTCCCGCGAAAGCGGGAAGCCATTCCACATCGCCATGCGGCAGGGACCATCGGTTCGAGTCTGAACCTCTCGTGCAACACCATGCGAGTCCTTCGCTTTGCTGCTGTCGCCAATGGAGTCCCGCTTTCGCGCGAATGACGGGCGTAGGGTGGATGACTCCTATCGACCCGGACCGGCTTTAGGCACGGCAGCGACGCGCCTTCACACCCTCGAGAGACCACAGGAGACCACCGATGCACCGCATCCTTCTGACGCGCCTTGCCGCGGCCATACTGGCCGTGCCCCTGCTGTTCACGTCGGCGCTCGCCGACACGCCCTCCAAGATGCTGACGATCCTGGCCTCGGAGAACACCGAGACGCAGGCCATGGCCCTCGTCCTCTCCAACCAGACCGCCAAGGCCGGCGTGCCGGTCCATCTGCTGCTGTGCGGTCCGGCCGGCGACATCGCGCTCGCCACCGCGCCCGCAGCCGCCACCAAGGTCGTGACGCCCAAGGGCATGACCGTGCGCACGCTCCTGGAGGCGCTGATGGCGAAGGGGGCGACCGTGGACGTCTGCGCCATCTACCTGCCCAACCGCAAGCTGCCGCAGACGGCCCTGCTGAAGGGGGTCGGCGTCGCCAAGCCGCCGGTCATCGCGGCTGAGATGGCGAACCTGAAGACGAAGCTCGCAATCTATTAGGCAAGGGGACCCATGGCGCGCGCGGGGGAGCATGCGCGCGCCAGGCCACCACACCACATCGAACAGGAGTTGACTTATGGAACAGGTGATCGAGATCGAACAAAGAGGCATGCCGCGGCTCAACGAGCCGGCGCCGCGCTTCGAGGCCAACACGACCCACGGGACCCGCTCGCTTGCCGACTACAAGGGCAAGTGGCTGGTGCTGTTCTCCCACCCGGCGGATTTCACGCCCGTCTGCACGACCGAGTTCATGGCCTTCGCCAAGGCCCACAAGGACTTCCAGGACGCCGGCTGCGAGCTGCTCGGCCTCTCCATCGACAGCAACTTCGCCCACATCGCCTGGCTGCGGAACATCGCCGAGAAGTTCGGCGTCGAGATTCCCTTCCCCATTGTCGAGGACCTGTCGATGCGGGTGGCGACCGCCTATGGAATGATCCAGCCGGGCGCCAGCGACACCTCCGCCGTGCGCGCCACCTTCGTCATCGACCCGGAAGGCGTGCTGCGCGCCATGGTCTACTACCCGATGACCAACGGCCGCAGCGTCGACGAGATCCTGCGGCTGGTGAGAGCGCTGCAGACCTCGGACGCGCACAAGGTCGCGACGCCGGAGAGCTGGCAGCCGGGCGAGCCCGTCATCGTGCCGCCGCCGGCGACGCTGGAGCTGGCCGACAAGCGCAAGGACGAGGGCTTCGACTACACCGACTGGTACTTCTGCAAGAAGGCCCTCTAGAGCGATTTCTGTTTGATGGGGCTCACCCACCCACTCCGGTAAAGACCCCAGGCGAAAGGAGACGAACGATGAGGTTTCTCGCTCTCGGCGCGGCCGCCGGCGCCGCGCTTCTGATCACCGCCGGCGCCGCGCTGGCCAAGCCCACCGAGATCACGGTCCGGGCCATCAGCAAGGACGCCAAGTTCATCGGATCGACCATGGGCGGCGTGCGCATCACCCTCCACGACGTGGAGACCGGCGAGCTTCTCGCCAGCGGCGTGACGGCAGGCTCGACCGGCGACACCAAGCGGCTGGTGGAACAGCCGCGCAAGCGTGGGACGCCGCTCTCCGATCCGAAATCGGCGAAGTTCACGGCAACCCTCGACCTGGACCGGCCGCGCCTGGTCGAGGTCAAGGCCCACGGCCCCCTGGCG
>JAKSBI010000164.1 GCA_022361215.1 Hyphomicrobiales bacterium
CCCGATGCGCCGGCCGGCTTGGCAAAGCCCGCGGTTGGCGGCACCGCCCGATAGCGCTAAAGCTCTAGGCTCACTGCCGTTTCGGGGTTGCGCCATGAGCTGGAAGCCGGAAGTCGACGAGATCGGGAAACGCCGCGCGCTGGCGTTGGAGCAGGGCGGCGCGGAAGGTGTCGCGCGTCAGCACGCCAAGGGCCGCCTGACCATCCGCGAGCGCATCGCGGCGCTGCTCGATCCGGAGACGTTCGAGGAGATCGGCGGCGGCGCGGGCGATGCAAGGTTGGCCGAGGACGGGACGCTCGAAGCCTTCGCGCCGGCCAACTTCGTGCTCGGCTTCGGCCGGATCGACGGCCGGCGCTGCATCGTCGGCGGCGAGGACTTTACCCTTCGCGGCGGCTCGCCGAGCGAGGCGGGCCTGCGCAAGAGCATCTATGCCGAAGAGCTCGCCTGCCGCTATCGCGTGCCGCTGATCCGCCTGCACGAGGGCGCCGGCGGCAGCGTCGGCGGCACCGGCGCCAAGACCATCGGTCCGCCGGTCTACGCGCCGCCGCGGTTCCGCTCGGTGGCCCGGGCCATGGCGAGCGTGCCGGTGGCCACGGCCGCCCTCGGCGCGGTCGCCGGGCTCCCTGCGGCGCGTCTCGTCGCCTCCCATTTCTCGGTGATGTCGCGCGCGACCGCCCAGGTGCTGATCGCCGGGCCCGCGGTCGTGGAACGCGCGCTCGGCGAGCGCAAGACCAAGGAGGAGCTGGGCGACGCCAAGGTGCACACGCGCAACGGCGTGGTCGACAACGCCGCCGAGGACGAGCCCGATGCGCTCGAACTCATCCGCCGCTTTCTGAGCTACCTACCCGCGAACGTCTGGGAGCTGGCGCCGCTCGCCCCGGCCGACGACCCGGCCGACCGCCGCGAGGAGGCGCTCCTGGAGATCGTGCCGCGCGACCGGCGCCGGGCCTTCGACATGCGCAAGCTGCTCGCCCATATTCTCGACCGCGACAGCTTCTTCGAGATCGGCCCCGGCTACGGCCGCAGCCAGATCACCGGGCTCGCGCGCCTCTCAGGCCAGACCGTCGGCGTCTGGGCCAATGACGGGCGCTTCTACGCCGGTGCCATGACGGCCCATGGCGCCCACAAGGCACGCCGCTTCATCGAGCTTTGCGAGACCTTCCACCTGCCGATCCTGAGCTTCGTCGACGAGCCCGGCTTCATGATCGGCAGCGCGGCGGAGAAGGACGCCACCATCCGCCACGGCACCTCCACGGTGCTCACCGCCGCCATGAGCTCGGTACCCTGGGCCTCGATCATCGTGCGGCGCTCCTTCGGGGTCGCCCAGGCGGCCCATTACGGGCCCGACGGCTATGTGCTCGCCTGGCCCTCCGCCGAGACCGGCGCGCTCCCGGTCGAAGGCGGCGTGGCGGTCGCCTATCGCCGCGAGATCGAGGCCGCGGATGACCCGGAGGCCAGGCGCCAGGAGCTGGAGGCGGAGTTCGCGGCGCGCCAGTCGCCCTTCCCACGCGCGGAATCCTTCACCGTTCACGAGCTGATCGACCCGCGCGAGACACGGCCTCTGCTCTGCCGCTGGATCGAGCGCGTGCAGCCGCTGCTGCCGCCCCTGCTCGGCCCCAGCGCCTTCTCCATCAGGCCCTGAGCGGTTGCCGAACGAAGGCGCTGCGCCCCCGCGGCGCTCACCGGCCCCGGCGACAGCCGGGGCTCAGGAGCCGTTCTGCTTTTTTTGGCTTTTGCTCTGGGCCTGATCCAGGCTGGCCCGGGCTTCCAGAACCGCCATGTCGATCAGGTATTTGAGCATGCGCAGACCTTGCCGGTCGGCGAGCTTCCGGAGCGCGACAAGCTGGTCCAGGATCTCGGCCAACACCTGCGTCCGCGCGGACGCAGGCTGCCGCTTATCCGTATCCGAAGCGTCTGTTTCGTTTGCTGGAATCACGTGACCGCCGAATTCTTTTTGACTCGTTTCCCGTGCCGCGCACAATCTGCCATGATGTGCTGACGTCATGTTATGCAATTTTGCCTTGTGTAGACGCAAATTTGCAGATTAGCTTCCCTGCCGCCACCATGAAATCGCCGACTCAAGGCTTCGGATGCATGACCAGGCAGGCGCCGCTTCGCGACTTGAACTGGACGGATCTCCGCCACTTCCTGGCGTTGGTCCGCACGAAGAGCATGTCCGCCGCCGCCTCTTCCCTCGGGGTCAATGCCTCGACCACGCTCCGGCGTCTGCGAAACCTCGAGACCACGCTCGGCTTCCGCCTGTTCGAGAAGGACAACCAGCGCTACGAGCTGACCAACGAGGGGCACGAGATCGCCGAGATCGCGCTCCAGATGGAGAGCCGGTCCCACCTGATCTCCATGAAGGCGGCCAGCCTGACCAGCAAGCTGTCCGGCAAGGTGCGGGTGGCGTGCACGGACGGCGTCGGCTTCAGCCTGCTCATGCCGCTGGCCCGGCAGTTCCGCTACCTGCATCCGGGCATCGACCTGGATCTGCAGTGCACCGAGCACAATGTCGATCTGGCACGGCGGGAAGCGGACCTGGCGATCCGTCATGGGCAGCCGAAAGAGGGCAACCTGATCTCCCGCAAGCTGGCGGACTACTCGCTCTATTTCTACGCCTCCAGGTCCTATCTGAGCCGCACCACGCCGGACCGCTACGAGTTCGTCGCCAGCGGCGAGCTGAACGCCCACCTGCCCGGCGCCTCCTATGCGCGCCGGATCCTGCGCAACCCGAAGATCGTCATCCGCACCAACAGCATCTCCGCCAAGCTCGCCGCGGCCCGCAGCGGCCTCGCCATCGCGCACCTGCCCCGCTACGTGGCCCAGGTC
>JAKSBI010000441.1 GCA_022361215.1 Hyphomicrobiales bacterium
AACGCTCCTCAAGGACGAGACGCCGGCGACCGCGACCTTCCATTTCCCCGGCGGGCTCAAGGATTTTCTGGCGCGCCGGATCGAAGGGGTGACCACGGTCACCAACGAGACCTTCGCGGGCAAGATTGCCAAGGAGCGCGGTCACGGCACGGTGGAGTGGGCGATCTCCTGGGTCGGCAGCGCCGACGGGTTCTTGAACTCCTATTGCAACACCGTGCCGACCCAGGACGGCGGAACCCACGAGGCGGGGCTGCGTGCCGCGCTCACCAAGGGCCTGAAGGCCTATGCCGAGCTGACCGGCAACAAGAAGGCCTCGCAGATCAACGGCGACGACGTGCTCGGCACGGCGGCGGCCATTCTCTCCGTCTTCATTCGCGAGCCGGAGTTCCAGGGGCAGACCAAGGACAAGCTGGCGACGCAGGAAGCGGCGCGCATCGTTGAAACGGCGATCCGCGACGAGTTCGACCACTGGCTGACCGCCAGCCCGAACCAGGCCAACCGGCTGCTCGACTGGGTGGTGGAGCGCTCCGAGGAGCGACTGAGACGGCGGCGCGAGAAGGAGATCAGCCGCAAGACGGCGACGCGGAAGCTGCGCCTGCCCGGCAAGCTGGCGGACTGCTCGCAGAACGCGGCCGAGGGCAGCGAGATCTTCATCGTGGAGGGCGACTCCGCCGGCGGGTCCGCAAAGCAGGCGCGCGACCGGACCACCCAGGCCGTCCTGCCGCTCAGGGGCAAGATCCTCAACGTCGCCAATGCCAGCTCGGCCAAGCTGGCGCAGAACCAGCTCCTCTCGGATTTGATGCTGGCGTTGGGATGCGGGACAGGGGCCAGCTACCGCGATCAGGACCTGCGCTACGAGAAGGTCGTGATCATGACCGATGCCGATGTGGATGGCGCCCATATCGCATCGCTGCTGATCACCTTCTTCTACCGGCAGATGCCGGAGCTGGTGGAGAACGGGCACCTCTATCTCGCAGTGCCGCCGCTCTACAAGCTCTCCCAGGGCGGCAAGACCTTCTATGCCCGGGACGACGCCCACAAGGACGAGCTCATGGCCACCGAGTTCACCGGGCGCGGCAAAGTGGAAATCAGCCGCTTCAAAGGTCTGGGCGAGATGACGGCGCCGCAGCTCAAAGAAACCACCATGGACCCTGCCCATCGCACCCTGTTGCGCGTCGAAATCGTCGAGGACGACCGCAAACGAACGTCGAAGATCGTCGATCAGCTGATGGGCAACAAACCCGAAGCGCGCTTCAACTTCATCCAGGAGCGCGCCGAGTTCGCCGAGGATCTTGATATCTGACGCTCTTTGCTGTCCGGATCGCCGTGCCCCCGGCGCACGCCGTTGTCGATTTCCTCTTCAAAGACCTTGAAAATCTGCGGCTTTTGGCTATTTGACAAAAAACGCGCGGCCCCTATGCTCGGCTGCGCGGGGCCTATAACGAATCGTGCGAACTAAAACAGATGGAATTCTGCCGGCCACAGATTTGCTTTGGCAAACATACCGGCATTCGGACAGCAGATGACCTTTTCCGATCTCGGACTTAGCCCGAAAGTCCTCTCCGCGGTGGAGGCCGCGGGATATCAAGAGCCCACGCCGATCCAAGCTCAGGCCATACCCGTCGTCACGCAAGGCCGGGACGTGCTCGGCATTGCGCAGACCGGAACCGGCAAGACCGCCTCCTTCGTGCTGCCGATGCTGACCCGGCTTGAGAAAGGCCGGGCCCGCGCGCGCATGCCGCGGTCCCTCATTCTGGAGCCGACCCGGGAGCTGGCGGCGCAGGTCGCGGAGAGCTTCGAGACCTATGGCGCCAAGCACAAGCTGACCGTTGCGCTACTGATCGGCGGCGTCTCCTTCGACGAGCAGGACCGCCGGCTCGACCGGGGCGCCGACGTGCTGATCGCCACGCCCGGCCGCCTTCTCGATCATTTCGGACGCGGCAAGCTGCTGCTCACCGGCGTCGAGATCTTCGTGATCGACGAGGCCGACCGCATGCTCGACATGGGCTTCATCCCGGACATCGAGCGCATCAGCCGGCTGCTGCCGCCGAAGCGCCAGACGCTGTTCTTCTCCGCCACCATGCCGCCGGAGATCCAGCGGCTGGTGGACAATTTCCTGAGGTCGCCCGAGCGGATCGAGGTCGCGCCGCCAAGCACGGTCGTGACGACGATCACCCAAAGGCTGAAGTTCGCGCCCGAGGATCCGAAGAGCAAACGTGCGGCATTTCGAGACCTGATCCGCGAGCAGGACGTGCGCAATGCCATCGTGTTCTGCAACCGCAAACGCGACGTGGCGATCCTGCACCGGTCCCTGGCACGGCACGGCTTCAATGCCGCGGCGCTGCACGGCGACATGGACCAGCATCAGCGCATGGCGGCACTGGACGCGTTCCGGCGCGGCGAGACCACCTATCTCGTGGCCAGCGATGTGGCCGCGCGCGGTCTCGACCTCCCCGATGTGGGCCATATCTTCAATTTCGATGTGCCGACCCATCCGGAAGACTATGTGCACCGCATCGGGCGCACCGGCCGCGCCGGCCGGGAAGGCTTCGCCGCGACCCTGGTGACGGCGGGCGAGATGCGCACCATCAAGGCCATCCAGAACCTTGTGCGCGTCGACATCGAATGGCTCGGCGAGCCCCCCTCCGACGACGTCCTTGCCAGCAACGGCAGGGGACGCCGGTCGGGATCGGGCGGCCGCCGCGGACGGCAGAAGCGCGCGGCGGGCGACCGAAAGAGCCCGGCAAAGCCCTCGACCGCGAAGAGCGGTGAGAAGAAGCGGCGACGGCGCGACACGTCCGACTCGAACCACTCCGGCGATACTGCTGCCAAGCAACGCACGCCCGTGCGCGGCATGGGAGATCATGTCCCCGCCTTTTTGACCCGGCCTCTGCGTCCCACATCCAGCTGAATTCAGATCTCTTTAACGATCTGGACACCATTTCTGACCAGTATTGTCCGAACTGGCTGGCGGCAACGCCAGCCAGAGCGCCGACCCGGGTACAGCGACGCTGGCAACCCCACATTTCGTCGTGGCGCGGGCCCGTGGCCGGTCGGGTGCCACGGTCGCTGAGGCAGCTTGCTGACAAGAGGGGACAACCGCGTTGGTTGAGGAGCACGACTTTGAACGGACGATGGCGCTCGGCGAGCGCTCCATGGCCTATTTGAAGGAGTTCCGCACGCCCGCCGTCCCACGACACTACGAGCTATTCTACGCCTACGCCTCCGGCTTCAACAAACAACTGAACGAAGCGCTCCGGGCGCTCATCGCTCAACAGCAGCGCGTTTCGACCTCCGACGCCGAAAAGCTCTATGACACCTTTCTGTCGCCGACCGGGCTCGGCAACAAGATCGAGGAAGTCGGCGAAGGGCTGAGCGACGAGATCGCCGACGTCCTGGAAGTCATCCAGAACGCGACCAACTCGACCAACGCCTTCGGGGCGTCGCTGGAAAGCGTCGATGGCCAGCTCTCGCAGATCAACAGCCCCGAACAGCTCAAGATCGTCATTCAGACGCTGGTCACGGCCACCAAGCAGATGGCAACCAACAGCCATCAGCTCGAAGAGCGCCTGGACGACTCGCGTAAGCAGATCGAACAGCTGCAGCAGAACCTGGAACTCGTCCGAGCCGAGTCCTACACGGACCCGTTGACCGGCATCGCCAACCGCAAGCGGTTCGACCGTACGCTCGAGGATTCCATCGCCGATGCCAACGAGGACGGCGAGCCTCTCTGCCTCCTCATGATCGACATCGACTACTTCAAGAACTTCAACGACACCTTCGGCCATCAGGCCGGCGACGGCGTCCTGAGGCTGGTCGCCCGAACCATGACCACGAGCGTCAAGGGCCGCGACCTGGTGGCGCGCTATGGCGGCGAGGAGTTCGCCGTGGTTCTGCCCATGACGCCACTGTCATCGGCCATCGTCGTCGCCAACCAGATCCGGGAATCCGTGATGGCGAAGGAGCTCGTGAAAAAATCGACAGGCGAGAGCCTTGGCCGGATCCACCTGTCGGTCGGAATCGCCAGTTACAGGCGCGGCGAGTCGGCCGAATCGCTGATCCAGCGTGCAGACACCTGCCTTTACGCCGCCAAGCGGCGGGGCCGCAACCAGGCGATCAGCGAGACCGAGCTGGACACGGACGCCGAGCCCGGAAACGTTACAGCCGCCTAAAGCCTGCTATTCAGGAGAGACGTATCGGCTTGTCGAAGGCCTTGAGCGCTTCGTCCGAGGCCGGCGTGATCGACACCGATTCACCGCAGCCGCAAGCGCTGGTCTGGTTCGGGTTCTTGAACACGAACCCCGAGGACAGGGTTTCCACCTGATAGTCCATCTCCGTGCCGAGCAGGAACAGCACGGCCTTGGGATCGATGAACAGTCGCACGCCTCGATCCTCGACCACGTCGTCGAGGGGGTTCTGCTGCGCGGCATACTCCATGGTGTATTCCATGCCGGCGCAGCCGCCGTTCTTCACGCCGACGCGCAGTCCGGCGATGGGCTTCTGCGAGTTGCCCATGATCTCCTTGATGCGCGAGGCTGCGGCTTCGGTCAGGGACATCACTTTGGGTGTTGGTCTCATCTCGGCCATGTGTCCGTACGTGGTGTGCTCCGGGCTCGGCGTCAAGCGGCCAAGCCTGCCTCAGAACATGTTGAGCGCGATCTGGGCTTCCTCCGACATCCGGCTCGGGTCCCAGGGCGGATCGAAGGTCAGGTTGACCTTTACGTCCCGCACGCCGTCCACGGAGCGAACCGCGTTCTCGACCCAGATCGGCATCTCGCCGGCCACAGGACACCCCGGCGCCGTCAGCGTCATGTCAACCTCGACGTTCCGGTCGTCGTCTACGTCGATGCGGTAGATCAGCCCGAGCTCGTAGATATCGACCGGGATCTCCGGATCGTAGACCGTCTTCAGCGCCGCCACCATGTCGTCGGTCAACCGCTGCAGCTCCTCCGGGCTCAAGGTCGTGCTGGTCGCATGGGCCGCGTCCTTGGCCGCCTCCACCGTATGCGCGCAGGTATCGGGAAGCGCCTTTTCTTCTGCTTCTAAAGCCGGTTGGTGCAATTCGCTCACTTCGCTCATGAAAAGAAGTCCCGTGCTTTGAGCAAAGCCTCCGCAAGCGCGTCGGCTTCCTCGATTGTATTATACATGGCAAATGATGCGCGACAGGTTGACGTCACGCCGAACCGATCCAGCAGCGGCTCGGCGCAATGGGTTCCGGCCCGGACAGCCACACCCGACCGGTCGATGATCGTGCTGATATCGTGCGCATGCGCCCCCTCCATCTCGAACGAGATGATACCGCTCTTGCCCGGCGCGGTCCCGAAGATGCGCAGGCTGTTGATCTCCCTCAAGCGCTGGTGGGCATATTCGCAGACCGTGTCCTCGTAGGCCTTGATGCGATCGAGGCCGATATCCATCATGTAGTCGAGCGCCGCCGCAAGGCCCTGGGCCTGCACGATGGCCGGCGTCCCCGCCTCGAAGCGGTGCGGCGGGTCGCCATAGGTGATGGTGTCGCAGGCCACCGCCTCGATCATCTCGCCGCCGCCCTGATAGGGCGGCATGGCCTCCAGGTGCTCCCGCTTGGCATAGAGCACGCCGATGCCCGTGGGCCCGTAGACCTTGTGGCCAGTGAAGACATAGAAGTCGCAGTCCAGGTCCTGCACGTCGACCGGCAGATGCACCGCTCCTTGAGCGCCGTCGACCAGAACCGGGATGCCTCGCTCCCGCGCCATCGCCACGATCTGCTTCACCGGTACCACGGTGCCGAGCACGTTCGAGATGTGCGGCACGGCGATCATCTTGGTGCGGGGGCTCAGCAGAGCCTCGAAGGCCTCGAGATCGAGCACGCCCTCGTCCGTGACCGGAGCCCATTTGAGCACCGCCCCGTTGCGCTCGCGGTGGAAGTGCCAGGGCACGATGTTCGAGTGGTGCTCCATGATGGTGAGCACGATCTCGTCCCCCTCCCCGATCGCCTGGCCGCCAAAGGACTGGGCCACCAGGTTGATGGCCTCGGTGGCGTTGCGCGTGAAGATGATCTCCGCCTCCTCGCGCGCGTTGACGAAGCGGCGTACGGTCTCGCGCGCCTTCTCGTAGTGCGCGGTGGCCAGATTGCTCAGATAGTGGAGGCCGCGGTGAACATTGGCGTATTCCGACTCATAGGCCCGCTGCACGGCCTCCAGGACCGCCTTGGGCTTCTGCGCCGAGGCACCGTTGTCCAGATAGACCAGCGGCTTGCCGTAGACCTCGCGCGACAGGATCGGAAAATCGGCACGGATCTTTTCGATGTCGAACGGCTGGTCCGCCGCCCTCGGGGTCTGCCCCGGCTCAATGCTCACATGTTCCATCTCGGGCTACAGGTCCTTTTGTGAGAGCCAGTCCTCGGCCGCCGCCAGCAAGCCCTCGCGCACCGCCTCGTCCTCGATCTGGTCCAGGGCCTCGCCGACGAAAGCGGCGATCAGCAGGGCCCGCGCCTTGGGCTCCGGAATGCCGCGGGCGCGCAGGTAGAACAGCAGCTCCTCGTCGATCTGACCGGAGGTGGCGCCGTGCCCGCAGACCACGTCGTCGGCGAAGATCTCCAGCTCGGGCTTGGAGTCGAACTCGGCCGTCTCGGAGAGCAGCAGCGCCTGCGCCATCTGCTTGCCGTCGGTCTTCTGGGCATGAGGCTGGACGATGATCTTGCCCTGGAAGATGCCCTTGGCCGTGTCGTCGAGGACGCCCTTGAAAAGCTCGCGGCTGGTGCAGTGCGGCACCGCGTGATCGACCACCAGCGTGGTATCGATGTGCTGCTTGCCCCGCGCCATGAAGGCGCCGTTGAGATTGAGCGAGGCGCCCTCGCCGGCGAACTCGACGAAGATCTGATGCCGCGCCAGCGCCGAGCCGGCGGAGAACTGGAAGGCATCGTAGGTGGCGTCCGCCTCCAGCCGGACGAGCCAGCTTGAGAGATGCGTGGTCTCGACCGATTCCCGCTGGTCCTTGACATGGTGCACCGTGGCGCCCTCGCCGATGAACACCTCGGTGGCGGCATTGCACTGTCCGGCCGCCTCGGATGCGCCGACATGGCTCTCCAGCACGGTCAGCGAAGCCCCCTGCCCCGCGATCACCAGATTGCGGATGGCCGCACTTGCCGGCTCCGAGCTGGCGTGCACATGCACGATGTGAACGGACTTGGCGAGAACGGTCCCGTCGGGCACGCGCAAGATGGCGCCGCCGGTCATCAGGGCCGTGTTCAGCGCCAGGACGGCGTTGCCGTCGACGGCGATGCTGCTTCCGAAGGTCGTCTCGAACCAGTCGGGCGGCGCGGCGAGCGCGTCGGCCAGCGAAAGCAGCTCGCAGCCCTCCTCGACACCGCCGAAGTCAGAGGCCGCCATATCGACATGGCCGTCCACAAGCACGATCCGGTGGCTATCGATCGCACCGAGCGGCCCGAGCAGACGGGCCAGGTCGTCTCCCGGCACGGACGGCGCGGCATCGGTGCGCGGCGCAAAGGCCTCCGAGAGATGCGACCTGAGATCAGTGTACTTCCACTCCTCGATACGGCGATGCGGCAGGCCGGCGGCGGCATAGACGCGCATGGCCTCCGTCCGCAGCCCGCTCGCCCAAGGAGCATCGGCCCCCGGCAGCGCGGTCTTCGCGGCCTCGTAGTGGTCGGCGAAGCCCTGTTCCGCCTTGGTGTTGAGCGCGTGAGCAGCCATGTCCATGGTCCCGCTCCCTCAGGCGGCCTGTTCGCCGTATTCGGCGTAGCCCGACTTCTCCAGCTCGAGCGCCAGCTCCTTGTCGCCGGAGCGCGCGATCTTGCCGTCGGAGAGCACGTGCACCCGATCCGGCACGATGTACTCCAGAAGCCGCTGATAATGAGTGATCACGAGCATGCCGCGCTCGGGACCGCGCAGCGCGTTGACGCCGTCGGCCACGATGCGCAGCGCGTCGATATCGAGGCCCGAGTCCGTCTCGTCCAGGACACAGAAACTCGGCTCCAGCAGCGCCATCTGCAGGATCTCGTTGCGCTTCTTCTCGCCGCCGGAGAAGCCCACATTGAGCGGGCGCTTCAGCATGTCCTGCTTGATCTTGAGCTCATCCGCCTTCTCGCGCACGACCTTGATGAACTCCGGCGTCGTCAGCTCGGCTTCGCCGCGCGCCGTGCGCACCGCGTTGAGCGCCGTGCGCAGGAACGTCATGGTGGCCACACCGGGGATCTCGATCGGGTACTGGAAGGCCAGGAAGACGCCGGCCGCCGCCCGCTCGTCGGGCTCCATCTCCGCAATGTCCTCGCCGTCCCAGGTGATCGACCCTTCGGTGATCTCGTAGTCCTCCTTGCCGGCCAGCACATAGGCGAGCGTCGACTTGCCGGAGCCGTTCGGGCCCATGATGGCGTGGACCTCGCCCTTGGGGATCGCGAGGTCGATCCCCTTCAGGATCGCCTCGCCGTCGACCTCGACATGCAGGTTCTTGATTTCGAGCATTTTTCTCTCAGCTTTCCTGTCTGAATTCCGTTCCTGTTCGGGTCGTGGATTAGCCGACGCTGCCTTCGAGCGAGATGCCGATCAGCTTCTGGGTCTCGGCCATGAACTCCATGGGCAGCTGCTGCAGCACGTCGCGGACGAAGCCGTTGACGATCAGTGCCACCGCCTCCTCCTCGTTCATGCCGCGGGCCTGGCAGTAGAAGAGCTGGTCGTCCGAGATCTTCGAGGTGGTCGCCTCGTGCTCGAATGTGGCGCTCGAGTTCTTGGCCTCGATATAGGGCACGGTGTGCGCGCCGCACTGATCGCCGATCAGGAGCGAATCGCACTGGGTGAAGTTGCGCGCGTCCGTGGCCTTGCGGTGGGCCGAGACCAGGCCACGATAGGTGTTGGACGACTTGCCGGCGGAGATGCCCTTGGAGATGATCCGGCTCGACGTATTCTTGCCCAGATGGATCATCTTGGTGCCGGAATCCACCTGCTGATAGCCGTTGGAGATGGCGATCGAGTAGAACTCGCCCTGGCTGTTGTCGCCGCGCAGGATGCAGCTCGGATACTTCCAGGTGATGGCCGAGCCGGTCTCGACCTGTGTCCAGGAGATCTTCGAGTTCCTGCCCCGGCAGTCGCCGCGCTTGGTGACGAAGTTGTAGACGCCGCCCTTGCCTTCCTTGTCGCCCGGATACCAGTTCTGGACGGTGGAGTACTTGATCTCGGCATCGTCCAGCGCCACCAGCTCGACCACGGCGGCATGGAGCTGGTTCTCGTCGCGCATGGGCGCGGTGCAGCCTTCCAGATAGCTCACATAGGAGCCCTTGTCGGCGATGATGAGCGTGCGCTCGAACTGGCCCGTGTTCTGCTCGTTGATGCGGAAATAGGTCGAGAGCTCCATCGGACAGCGCACGCCTTCGGGGATGTAGACGAAGCTGCCGTCGGAGAAGACCGCGGAGTTGAGCGTGGCGTAGAAGTTGTCCGAGGTCGGCACCACGGTGCCCAGATACTTGCGCACCAGCTCGGGATGCTCCTGCAGGGCCTCCGAGATCGAGCAGAAGATGACGCCGGCCTTGGCCAGCTCTTCCTTGAAGGTGGTGACCACCGAGACGCTGTCGAAGACCGCATCGACGGCGACCTTGCCGGAGCCGTACTCGCCGCCCGCCACGTCGTCGAGCTGGCTCGGCTCACCCTGCTTGCGCACGCCGGCCAGGATCTCCTGCTCCTTCAACGGGATGCCGAGCTTCTCATAGGTGCGCAGAAGCTCCGGGTCGACCTCGTCGAGGCTCTTCGGTCCCTCGGCGTTCACCGGCGCCGCGTAGTAGTAGAGATCCTGAAAGTCGATCTTCGGATGGTGCACCCGCGCCCATTTGGGCTCGTCCATGGTGCACCAGCGGCGATAGGCCCCGAGCCGCCATTCCAGCATCCATTCGGGCTCATTCTTCTTCTCGGAGATGAACCGGACGATGTCCTCGTTCAGGCCTTTCGGCGCCTTTACCGTCTCGATCTCGGTGGAGAATCCGTACTTGTACTTGTCGACGTCGATCTCTCTGACCTGTTCGACCGTTTCCTGGACCGCTGCCATCGTGCTGTTCTCCAGAACCTCTTCTGTTGGCGTTACACGTTCAATGTCGTCGTCTGTCTCGGACCGGCTCAGGCTGCCGCCTGCCGGCCGGTCATCTCGGCATGGATGCGGGACCAGATCGCCACGAAACGCGCGATCTCGTCTTGCGTGGTGTCCCAGCCGAGACTGATACGGACGGCCGCGCCCGCCAGATCCGGCGATGCGCCCATGGCTTCGAGCACGTGCGACGGTTGCACCTTGCCCGATGTGCAGGCCGACCCGGCGCTGACCGCGATACCGGCCAGATCGAGCGCGATGACCAGGGTCTCCGCGCGCATCCCCGGCACCGCAATGCAGGACGTGTTGGGCAGGCGCTCCGCCTCTTGGGCGAAAACCACCAGATCAGGCGCGACGTCCGCGAGCCGCCGCTCCATATCGTCACGAAGCGGTGCGAGGGCCTGCATGCGCGCCACATCGCGCCCGGCCAGCTCGGCCGCGACGCCGAAACCGACGATGCCGGAGACGTTCTCGGTCCCGGCCCGGCGCCGCTGCTCCTGGCCGCCGCCGTTCATGAGCGCGCGGCCGAGGACACCGTCCGCGCCCAGCACGAGCGCGCCGACACCTTGCGGCCCGCCGATCTTGTGTGCCGAGAGCGACATCAAATCGACGCCCAGCGCCCCGATGTCGAGCGCCAGCTTGCCGGCCGCCTGAACCGCGTCCGCATGCACGACGCCGCCATGCTCATGGACCGTCCGCACAACCTCGGCCACCGGCTGAATGGCGCCCGTCTCGTTGTTGGCAACCATGACCGACGCCAGCAAAGGCGCTTTCGCAGGCGCGGCGCAATGCTCGGCGACCGCTGCCGAGAGCGCAGCGAGATCCACCGTCCCCGCCGGCGTCACCGGAACCCGTTGCAACGCCTCGGCCCGGAACCGGCCGCCGGCGAGCACGGAGGAATGCTCGAGGCCCGAGGCGAAACAGACGGCGTCGGTCCCGACCTGCCCCCGCGGCCCCGCGTTCTCGGGGGTCAGCGCCGTCATATTGGCCTCGGTGCCGCCGCTCGTGAAGACGACATTGGCGGGATCGGCGCCGGCGAGCGCCGCGACCTGTTCCCGCGCGGTCTCGATCGCCGCCCGCGCCCGCCGGCCCTCCGCATGCACGGACGAGGCGTTGCCGCCCCGTGCGAGGGCCGAAGCCATCGCCTCGCGCACCTCCGGCCGTACCGGCGCCGTGGCGTTGTAGTCGAGATAGATGCGCTCGCTCATCGCCCGTCTGCCATGGCTTGGCGACGCTCGCGCGCCTTGCCTGCGCCGGCCAGGCCGAGTGCTGCTTCCTTTGCCGCCGCGTTGTCGACCACGTCCGCAAGGGTGACACCGCCGAGAAAGGCCAGAATATGGTCCCCGAGGGCATCCCAGAGATCGTGGGTCAGACAGCGATGATCGCCAATGCAGCCCAGGTCGGACTCGCCCTCGCAGCGCGTCATCTTCACCGGCTCGTCGACCGCGGTCATGATCTGCGCGATCGCGATCTCCTCCGGTGCCCGCGCCAGCGAGTAGCCGCCGCCGGGCCCGCGCGTGCTCTCGACCAGACCGGCGCGGCGCATCTTCATGAAAAGCTGCTCCAGATAGGTCAGCGAGATCTGCTGGCGTTCCGAGATGACCGCCAGGGGCGTCGCCCCCTCGCCGGCGTGCTTGGCGAGATCCGCCATGGCCATCACGGCATACCGTCCCTTGGTGCTCAGTTGCATGTGCCGATATCCGACGTCTTCCTAAAGCCTTGCAACACAGCCTTTATCTTCGCCTCTTGCATCCGCCCCCACCGGTCGTGCTATGAAGCGCCGCCGGAGGCCGCGACTGCGACTTTGTTTTGAACCATTCTAATTCCAGACTGGGTAGATAGAATACCCGACTGCGGGAGTCAAGTATTTCCCGAATGCGAAACCGCGCATTTTCGCCCGGCGGGGAATGCGGCCCGGTCCGCACTGTCGGCCAACCTCGTGGCCAGCGCACAAGCGCGCACGTCATAACACCCATGTAGAGGCGCCATGCCTGAAGTCATCATCAACGGGTCAGCGGGACGCATCGAAGCCCGCTACCATCACGAGCCGCGCAGCGACGCGCCGGTTGCGATCATCCTGCATCCGCACCCGCAGTTCGGCGGCACCATGAACAATCAGATCGTCTACAATCTGTACTACACGTTCGTGCGCCGAAAATTCTCCGTGCTGCGGTTCAACTTCCGCGGCGTCGGGCGCAGCCAGGGCCTGTTCGACAACGGGCCGGGTGAGCTCTCCGACGCGGCCTCGGCGCTGGACTGGATGCAGTCTTACAACCCGGATGCCCGCTTCTGCTGGATCGCGGGCGTCTCGTTCGGCGCCTGGATCTCAATGCAGCTGCTCATGCGGCGACCGGAGATCGAGGGCTTCATCTCCGTGGCGCCGCCGGCCAATCTCTACGATTTCAGCTTCCTGGCCCCCTGCCCGTCCTCCGGTCTGATGGTCAACGGCGCCGAGGACCGGGTGGTGCCGACCGAGGCCGTCGCCGGGCTGGTGGAGCGGCTGAAGACGCAAAAGGGCGTCGTGATCGACCACCGTGTGATCCCGAGCACCAATCACTTCTTCGAAGGCAAGATCGAGGAACTGATGGAGCTGGTGAACGACTATCTGGACGAGCGGCTCGACGGCGCGGAGGAATCGGCGGCCTAGGGCACTATGGAGATTGATCGTCCCACCTCGCTCCCCCTGCCCGACCGTCCCAAGGGTAATCTCTATCGGGCGGTTGGGCAGGGGGAGCGAGGTGGACGAGGCCCATCGAAGCAAATGTCTGAACCAGGACAGTTGCCATGAGCGCTTATTCCTCTGACTTCCTGGTGGAGCTCGCCTCGCGCGGCTACATCCACCAATGCACCGACGACGGCGCCCTCGATGCGGCAGCGGCCAAGGGACCGCTCTCGGCCTATATCGGCTTCGACTGCACGGCCCCCAGCCTGCATGTCGGCAGCCTTATCGGCATCATGATGCTGCGCAAGCTGCAGCAGACCGGCCATCGCCCCATCGTGCTGATGGGCGGCGGAACCACCAAGATCGGCGACCCCTCGGGCAAGGACGAGTCGCGCCAACTGCTCGACGACGCTCGGATCCAGCTCAATATCGAGGGGATACGCCAGGTCTTCGCCAAGTTCCTGACCTTCGGCGACGGACCGACCGACGCCATGATGGTCGACAACGCCGATTGGCTCGACGACCTCAACTATATCGCGTTCCTGCGGGACTACGGGCTCCACTTCACGGTCAATCGGATGCTGACCTTCGACTCCGTGAAGCTCAGGCTCGACCGCGAGCAGCCGCTGACCTTCCTGGAGTTCAACTACATGATCCTCCAGGCCTACGATTTCATGGAGCTGAAGCGCCGGCACGACTGCGTCCTGCAGATGGGCGGATCGGACCAGTGGGGCAACATCATCAACGGCATCGAGCTGGCCCGCCGGGTCGACGGGGCCGAGCTTTACGGCCTCACAACGGCCCTGCTCACCACCTCGTCAGGCGCGAAGATGGGCAAGACCGCAGAGGGCGCCATCTGGCTGAACGAGGACATGCTGTCGCCCTACGATTACTGGCAGTATTGGCGCAATACGGAGGACGCCGACGTCGGCCGCTTCCTGCGCCTGTTCACCGAGCTGCCGCTGGACGAGATCGCGCGCCTGGAAGCCCTCGAGGGCGCCGAGCTCAACGACGCCAAGAAGGTGCTGGCCAGCGAGGCGACCGCGCTGATCCATGGCCGCGAGGCCGCCGACCGGGCGGCGGAAACGGCCCGCCAGACCTTCGAGCAGGGGGCCATGGCCGAAGGCCTGCCGACCGTCGAGCTTCCCAGGGCCGAGCTCGACGCCGGGCTCGGCCTGCTCGCGGCCTTCGTCAAGGCCGGGCTGGCGGGCAGCAATGGCGAGGCCAGGCGCCACATCAAGGGCGGCGGCGCGCGCGTCAACGATCGGCAGGTCTCGGACGAACGCGCCCAGCTCACCAGCGCCGACCTGACGCCCGAAGGCGTCATTAAGCTCTCGATCGGAAAGAAGCGCCACGCCCTGATCCGCGGCCTCTAGAGCCCGTCGCGATCATTCTGATTCGCGCCATTGCTCTCGCTCTTTGTTGCAGCATGTCTTTTTTCCCGAAACCGGTATCCACTTTCGGGAGACATGCTTTAGGGCCCGGAAGAGGGGCGGTCGCGCATCAGTTCTGCGGGAATCCGAAGCTGTCGCCGGGCGTCGTGCTGCCGATGGCCGGACCGGGCCGCCGCCCCGCCCCCGGATACGCGCGTCTGAACTCGAAGATCTGACGGAAGATCCCGGGCGCGACCACCGAGATCGGGTTCACGCGCACGGCCGGATTGTCGGTCGGGCCTTGCACCGCAAAGGTGATACCGAAGATACCCTCCCCGCGCCGTCCGACCAGCAGATCGCCGATGATCGGAATCGCGCCGACGAAGGAGTTCAGGCCATAGAGGGGCACAAAGGTGCCCCCCAGACTGATCTGCTGGGATTTGAAATCGAAGCTGCCGCGCAACGTCGCCCCGAGCTGCTGACCGTTGATGTAGGAGTCGTGCAGTATGAACTGGCCGCCACCCACAGAGAACGGCACCTGGAGTTGATCGAAATAGATCTTGTTGCGCTGGACGCCCGGCCTGGCCTCTGAGGCGCGGCGCGCGCCGCCTGCCCGCTCGGACCGCCTGTCCGCCTCTTGTATCACCTGGTTGACCACACGGTCGCCCAGGATCACGAAGTTGCGCGCCCACAGGACCCCGGTCTTGCTCGCGCCGCCCTGCCCATCGAGGTTGACCTGCAGCGACGCCTCGCCGCCTTCCATGCGCGGATAGAACCCGACAAGGCGAAAGGCCAAGCCCGCATTCTTGCTTTCCGCCAGGATGACGCGCGGCTGCCCCTCGCCGGTTTGAAGCTTCACCGCGATCGCCGCGCGGCTATTGAGGTTGCCGTCGGCCTCGTCGAGATTGCCCCCGGCTTCGAGATAGCTCAGCTGCCCGTTGCGCTTCTTGAGATCCAGTCTGAAGTTGTGGACGGCGGTGTTGAAATAGCCGCTCATCGTACCGATCTTGGCCGTCAGATCGAGGCCCGGGCCGCCGCCCGACTCGGTCTGCTGGTCCTCGGCGAGCTGTCCGGCGGAGAACAAGGACTTGAAGAACCGCCGGCCGTCGTACCGGCTGCCTTCCGCCTTCACCTGCCAGACGTTGTCCTCCCGCAGCCTTCCGGAAACGGCGAGATGGGTGATGACGTTGAAGGACAGCTCGGGGAAATAGAAGGCCACCGGCCGGTCGTCGGCACTGAGCGCGACCCATCCCGTGATCGCAATGTCGTCACCCTGGATATTGAGGTTCTGCAGCTCCGTCTCGCCGTTCTCGCCATCGGCAACGTCGAACTTCAGGACCGCGGCGCGCCCCGCCTCCTTGCGCCACCCCATGTTCGCAACGATGACGTCGGCGTTGCCGAGATCGGCCTGCACGTGAACGCTCGGCTTGCCGTCCGCCCCATGCCGAAGCGAGAGCACCACGGGAACCGGGCCGCGCACCGCGTGATTGACCTCGATGCCCAACTGCTTGCGGGCTGCATCGTCCAACACCGTCGTGATGCGCATCTCCGGCTGCTTCTCGGAGGCCGCGCCGAAGAACCTCTGCCAGGAGAGCAGGGCTGGCACGCCATTGATCATGACGTCGCCGCGCGCATCGAGGGCCTTCTCGCTGATACTGAAATTGACCGTTCCGCCCTGAAGGCGGGCCCGGCTGACAGGACTTGCGGCAGTGGCGTCCGCCAACTGAGCGTTGCCCTGCAGCTTGACGTCGGCGAACTTGAGATCCTTGAGAAGCGGCAGCAGGATCTTGAACTCGCCGCTCGCCTTGCCGCCGAACTCGCTCGGCTTGATCCCTACGTCCTTGGCGTATCCGAGCGGATCGTGATCGAGCAGCTCCAGCACCGCCGACGCGGATCCCGATACGTCGAACGTGATCTCGCCCTGCTGCGGATCGGGCCGCAAGTCCCCGATCGCCAGTCGACCGTTCGCCAGCGTCACGCTCTTGCCGGAGGGCAGGCCAATCCGCCCTTCGGGCGCCTGCAACAGGAAGCTGCGGCCTCTGATCTGCGCCTGAGCCAGGCCGGTTCGAAGCGGCGGCATGTTCGGGATGTAGTGAATTTCGAGGCCCTCGGTCTGGAGGTCCATGGTCACGGCCTGCTCGGGGACATCGCCGCCCTCCTCGATCTGGGCCAGCAGTCCGGCCGGAAGATCGATGTTGAAGGTGCCGCCAAGGATCTTGCCGGCCGTAACCCGCTCTCCGACCCATTCCCTTGCGCCGCCCGCCAGGAACTTCGGCCAGATCTGCTTCAGCACCGCAATCGACATCGGCGTGATGCGCCCGGACAGCTGCACCGCCGGCGAGCCGGGCCCGCCCTGGACGGTTCCCCGCAATTCGAGCGCGGCCTTGCCGGCCTTGATGACGAAACGCGACAAGGTCAGATTGCCGGTGTCGGGGGAGATTGTGCCCTCCGCCGCCCATTCGTCCACTTCCATGGGCCGAAGCCCGAACTCCTCCGCGGCCAGGACGGCGTCGTCAGCCTGGAGACGGAAACGCCAGACGCGCTGGCCGGTGCCATCCGATATGGGCTCGAACCGGCCATGGACCGTGGCCCGGCTTTCGCCCCACTGCAGTGTCGAGGGCAACAGCTCCACGCGATTGTCATGGGCGCGATAGCGGACATGCAAATCGCCCTCGTCGATCAACATCGGGCGCTTGCGGTCCCAGGGGACGGTGATGTGCCCGGCGGACAATCTGAGCTTGGTTTCGGCGCCGATCAGGTCACCTGCCGTCGACAGATTGAGGCTTGTCTCGGCCGAGATCGGCAGGTCCAGCGCCCTGAGCGCATCGGCATTCGGGAACTTGCTCGCGATGGCCGTCGGAACGAGATCCTGAATGAAGGCCGTGAAGGTCAGCCGCTCCTGCTTCTCGGATTGCTCGGTCCGGAAGTTGAACTGCCACGGACCGGTGCCCGAGGAGATCCTGGCCTGGCCGATCAGGATGCTGCGCTTCTCGCGATGATCCAGATTGATGGCGAAATCGGGAACCTGCCAATAGCTCTGCTTGCCGTTCTGGTCGAACACGACGACCGCATCCCGCACGCCGAAGCGCCTGAGGTAGGAGGAGGCGGTCTCGTGGCGCCTGGCGCGCTCGAAAGCCGCCGTAATGGTCCGCGTCAGATTGATCTGCCGCGCCTTCGAAGGGACGATCAGAGGCATGCCGGGCTCAGGCGTCGGCAGACCGAAATCGAGGCGGTTTCCGGGGCCTTTGGCTTTCGGCGCCCCTTTTCCGTTCGCGCCGTTGGCGCCGCGGGAGAAGGTCAGCGACAGGCCCGTCTCCGGATTGTAGAACAGCAGCAGCCGGGGGCCGATGAAATCGACGCTGCCGGCCGCGATGCGCCCCAGCAGCAGCGCCCGGCCGCTCAAGCCGATGGCCGCGAGCGGAGCCTGGGCCACCACGGCGCCCTGGGGGTCGATCAGTCGAATGTTCCTGAGCCGGAACTGAACCCCCGACCCATCGGCGCTCTTTTGGACCACGGCGTCGTCGATCTTCACCTCGACATCCGCCAGCTCGCGGTTGATGGCCGATTCGAGCGTCGGCACCAGGAAGGCCAGCGAGACCGGCCCCTTGTTCAACCGGTCATAGGCCAGGAACAGGCCGATACCGCCCAGGACGACAAGGCCGGCAAAGATCTCCAGGGACAGGCGGAACGACCGCTGCGACACCTTGCGCAGACCGAGCTGAACCGGTTCCGGGATACGGCGCATGAGACGGCGGCCATGTTCCGGTAGCTCGACAACTGCCCGCCCCTTCGCGGGCAGCTTGATAAGGTCTCGCACCATATCGCCTCGTTTTCCGGTCGACATGCGGCAAGCAGAAAGGCACCCCTGCCCGGCGCCTCGACGCACTCGCCTATGCCTTCCGAAAGACTCTCATCGAATAATGCTGCTCTCGCCCCCAAGAAGCCGCCAATTCGCGCCTGGCCCCGCGGCCCCCTCGGCACACCGGGTTTACGACCTTCGCGTCATGATTCTAAATAAGCGGTCCCCGGCTTTGGTCGCGTTGGCCAAGTCGTTGGTGGGTACCGGTAAAAATCGACAAAAGGAAGGCGGATTCAAGGATGCCAAATGAAGGTGATGTAGCCCCCGAGTTCGAATTGCCGACGGATGGCGGCGGCACGCTGAAACTCAGCGATTTGAGGGGGCAGCCCGTGGTCCTCTTTTTCTATCCCAAGGACGACACCAGCGGGTGCACGAAGGAAGCCATCGCCTTCAGCGGCCTCGAGGCGGAGTTCGCGTCGCACGGCGCCAAGATCGTCGGGCTCTCTCCCGACAGCCCGGCCAGCCACGATAAGTTCAAGGCAAAGCACGACCTCAGCGTGACCCTGGCCGCCGATACGGAGAAAACCGTCCTGGAGGCCTATGGAGTCTGGGTCGAGAAGAGCATGTACGGCCGCAAATATATGGGCGTGGAACGCTCGACCTTTCTGGTCGGCGCCGACGGCAAGCTGGCGCGGGTCTGGCGCAAGGTGAAGGTGCCGGGCCACGCCGAAGCGGTGCTCGAAGCGGTCAAGGACCTGGCCGGTTAGGCCGCGACCCCCGCGCCTGGCGGCGGGACACGGATGAGCCTCGAACGCCACATCGGGTCCGAGCCGGAGAGCCTCGCGGGCTACGCCCGCGCGATCGTGCTGGCGTGCGATCCGGCCGAGAAGGTCGAGCTTGCGAAGGCCGCGGCGCGAGCCTGGCATCACCGGCGGCTCTCCATCGGACGGCGCGTGGCGGGAGCATCGATGCCCGCCCGCCCCGGACGGCCGGACAAGCCCGAGCTGCGACCGCCGCGCGACATGCCGCGCCGCTCGGCGTCGGGCTTGCGCGGCCGCATCGCGCTCCTGCACGCGCTCGCCCATATCGAGCTCAACGCGGTGGACATGACCTGGGACCTGATCGGGCGCTTCTTCGACGCCGCGGTGCCGCGCTCCTTCTTCGACGATTGGGTGCGCGTCGGCGTCGAGGAGGCCAAGCATTTCGCCCTGCTTGCGCGGCGGCTCGAGGCGCTCGATGCCGGCTACGGCGATCTGCCCGCCCATGACGGTCTCTGGGAGACCGCGCAGGAGACCGGCTCCGACCTGCTGGCCAGAATCGCCATCGTGCCGCTGGTGCTCGAAGCGCGCGGCCTCGACATCACGCCGTCGATGATCGGCAAGCTGCAGGCCGCCGGCGACGACGAGTCCGCGCAGATCCTGTCGATCATCTACCGGGACGAGAAACGGCACGTGGCATTCGGCTGCAAATGGTTCCGATATCTGTGCGATCGGGAGGGACGCGAGCCCGAGCCCACCTTCCACCGTCTGGTGCGCACCCACTTTCGCGGCCGAATCAAGCCGCCCTTCAATGACAGGGCGCGGTCGGAGGCGGGCCTGACCCCCGGCTTCTACAAGCCGCTGGCGGCCATCGGTCACATGCCCTGACGCTTGTCGTGCCAGGCGCGTGAAAACGCCTGAAGAACAGAAAGTTGACCGCCAGAGCCTAAGTCGAAGCGGTATCGGATATCTGCACCCCGCAGATGGAAAATCTCAATGACAAGAAAATGGCGAGGTTGTATCCTGCCGCAAAACTGGGCGGCGTTTACAGTTTCCGGCGTAAAACCAGGTCCGATTGCGGTCGAGCAGATTTGGCTGCGAGATGGGACTTGTGGCTGTCGTCAACGCGCAGCAAGGGGCACGTACAAGGGGCACAATCGCCCATCCGCTGGAGGTGACTTCAAATGTTCACGAAGAAACCCGAGACGAACGTCGGGAGCGGGGATCCAGCGCGGCCCGCGGGCCGGCCGGCAGAGGGCATAGGTCGCGCCGTCGCCGATGCCGCCTTGGCGACACCGGCCAAGACATCTTCATTCGCCAAAGGATCAAGCAAGATGGTTCCATCAATAATCGGTGAAGACCTGACCGTAACCGGCAACATCATCTCGAAGGGGGAAGTTCAGGTCGAGGGCGAGATCCAGGGCGACATCCATTGCACGTCGCTCGTTATCGGGGACAAGGCGCAGATCACCGGCGGCGTCGTGGCCGAGGATGTGGTCGTACGGGGACGCGTCGTCGGCTCCATCCGCGGCGTGCGGGTGACGCTGCAGACGAGCTCCCATGTCGAAGGCGACGTCTACCACCAGTCGCTCGCCATCGAGCAGGGCGCCTTTTTCGAAGGCAAGTCGCGGCGCTCGGAAGACCCCATCGCGAACAAGAGCGAAGCGCCGGCCCGGCCGGAGAAATCCGGCGGGGATCAGGGCGCAAGCGCAAAGACCGCCAACACGCCGCGCGCCGCCGAGTAACCGGAGGCACGACGCGCGCACCACACGGCCCGCCTCCGCGGGCCGTTTGGGTTTTACGTGAACTGGCGTCTAAGCGAGATCCTCGACTGGCTCGGTCTTGCTGCCATCGACGCGTTGCGCGAGGGCGGCCTCGATGAATTCGTCAATATCGCCATCCAGCACGGCCGACGGGTTGCTGCTCTCGGTGCCCGTGCGCAGGTCTTTCACCATCTGATAGGGCTGCAGCACGTAGGATCGGATCTGGTGGCCCCAGCCGATATCCGACTTGGCGGCGGCCTGCGCCTGCGCCTCCTCTTCGCGCCGCTGCAGCTCGGCCTCGTAGAGGCGGGCCCGCAGCATCGCCCAGGCCGTGGCCCGGTTCTTGTGTTGCGATCGTTCGTTCTGGCACTGCACCACGATGCCGGTCGGCTCATGAGTGATGCGCACGGCGCTGTCCGTGGTGTTGACGTGCTGGCCGCCCGCGCCGCTGGCGCGATAGGTGTCGATGCGCACGTCCTTCTCCTCGACGTCGATCTCGATGGAGTCGTCGACGACCGGATAGACCCAGACCGATGCGAAGCTGGTGTGTCTGCGGGCATTGGAATCGAACGGCGAGATCCGCACCAGCCGGTGCACGCCCGACTCCGTTTTCAGCCAGCCGAAGGCGTTGTGGCCCTTGACCAGCAGGGTCGCGGACTTGATGCCCGCCTCCTCGCCCTGGCTGGAGCCGATGACCTCGACCTTGTGGCCACGCGCTTCCGCCCAGCGCATATACATGCGCATGAGCATCTGCGCCCAGTCCTGGCTCTCGGTGCCGCCAGCGCCCGCATGGATCTCGAGATAGGTGTCGTTGGCGTCGGCCTCGCCGGAGAGCAGGGTCTCGACCTGCTTCTTCTGAGCCTCGACGTGAAGCGCCTTCAGCGCCGCCTCGGCCTCGGCGACGACGTCCTCGTCCTCCTCCTGTTCGCCCAGCTCAAGCAGCTCGATGGTGTCGTCGAGCTCCTGCGCCAGACGGCGATAGGCGGCGATGGCGTCGTCGAGCTGCTGACGCTGGCGCATGATCTTCTGCGCCTCGCCCGGATCGTTCCAGAAGTCCGGATCCTCAGCGCGATGGTTCAGCTCATCGAGGCGGTCGACTGCGGTGTCCCAGTCAAAGATGCCTCCTCAGCAGCGCCAAAGACTGCTTGATTTCATCCGCAATGGCTTGCGTTTCGGCTCGCATGGACTCCTCGCTTCCGGCGCGCCGCGTGCATGACGCGCCGGGCTCCACATGGCATCGGGTTGCTATCTGCCCCTGGCGCCGGCCTTTGTCTAGGGCCTGTGGACATTCACGTTGCGGTGCTGGCGGGTCCCATTCGAGGGCTGGCTAGGCGCGGAAAGCGACGTAGTGTGTTTCCACTTCTAGCTTTTCGCAACGACGTCCAGCCCTCGAATGGGACCCGTCCCTTCGGGATTTCGCGAGATTGGCCCATCTCCGCGTCACTCGGGCTTGAATATGCAAGGCATGTCCTGCGCCCTCGTTCCTAAAGCTGAGCCAATCTCGCAAAACCAGCATCC
>JAKSBI010000848.1 GCA_022361215.1 Hyphomicrobiales bacterium
ACATGTTTGACACCTTCCCATGCGATTTCCGCACCCTCTGCGGGAGGTGAGCCGATTATGCGGGCTCGAGGGTAAGGTGATGTTAATCAGTGGGGGAAATCTGATTCGCTGGTTAAGCGAATCGGCGGTCGCGGGTCAGTCTGAAACAAAAGCCCCCGGGCTGGGCGCACGGGGGTGAGGCAAACAGGAGCCTGGCAGGCTCCTGTTAGGGCGCCGTATCCGCCGCGCCGCCCGCCAGCGCCCGCCGCAGCGGTGCGATATGCGTCTCATACCTGCGCCAGCGGTCGACCGACGAGGTGTAGATCGGCTGGCGCACCTGCCAGGCGCTGGCCGTGGCCACGCCGCGCTCGCTCTCGTTGAAGCGCAGGCAGGCATCGTCCCAGTCGAGGCCGATGAAGTCGACGATCTCCCGGCTCGTCTCCTCCTGGGCCTCGACCAGCGCCTCGTAGCGTACCTCGAGCATCTGGGCTGGCAGCACGGCCCGCCAGTGCTCCATGAGCCGCGTGTAGTAGCGGTGATAGAGGCCGAGGTCGTCCAGGTCGTTGGTGAAGGCCATGGCCTCGGCATGGGTGAACTTCTGGACGTAGCAGGAGAGGCAGGTGTCGATGGGGTCGCGCCGGCAATGGATGATGGCAGCCTTCGGGAAGAGCAGCGCGATCAGGCCGAGATGCAGGAAGTTGAAGAGGAACTTGTCGGTCACCCGCAGCGTCTGGCGCGGTCGGCCCTGCAGGAGATGGAACAGATAGCCGTCGCGCATCAGCTCCAGGCTCTTGGGCTCCATCGCCGCGATGTCCTGTGGATATTTGAGGGCGCCGGACCGGGTGCCCACCAGGAGGCCGGCGATGCGGCCCATCTTGGTGTACTCGCCGCGCGCCCAGGCCGCGGGGTGGCTGGCGACGATCTGCTCGACCAGGGTCGAGCCCGAGCGCGGCATGCCGACGATGAAGACCGGCGCCCGCGTCCCGGAGCCCACCGGCCGCAGCGCCGCGAAGACATCCGGACGGAAGGCCTCGATCAGCGCATCCACCAGCTCGACGAAGCCGGCCCGGTCGAACGCGCAGCGTTGCCGCACCAGCGCGTTGGCCTGCGCATAGGCCTCGAAGGCGCGGTCGTGGTCGCCGAGCTGCTCGTGAAGCTTGGCGGCCGCAAAATAGCCCGCTTCCTTTTGATCCGGCGGCGTTTTCCTCGAAAAGATGATCGCATCGAGCGCTGCGAGGTCGGCCCTGGCCTCGGCCGGCGTCTCGCCCATGGTGGCCAGATGGTAATGGGCCTCGGCCAGACGGGGATTGAGCGCCAGCGCCTGCCGGAAGCTGCGTTGCGCCTCTTCGACATGGCCGAGCGCCTGGTGCTGGCCGCCGGCTTCCAGATGGGCGACGTCGAGATCGGGCCGCAGCGCCAGG
>JAKSBI010000148.1 GCA_022361215.1 Hyphomicrobiales bacterium
CGTTCGCGAACGACCGAAGCCAGGCGGGAAAGCACGTCGTCAGTCATTGGAGCAGTCTCGGTTCGATAATCTGGCCGTTTCAATGGCCGAGCGGGAGGAAACAATCAATTCGACTTCCGGTTTGGGGTGAATCGGGCACTTTCAGTCCGATGGGCTCGTCCGCGCCGCTTCAGCCGTCCAGGCGGACAGGTACGCCGGCGGCGGCCATATGGCGCTTGGCCTCGCCGATGGCGTGCTCGCCGAAATGGAAGATGGAGGCGGCGAGCACGGCGCTGGCGTGGCCCTCGCGCACGCCGTCGACCAGGTGATCGAGGGTGCCGACGCCGCCGCTGGCGATCACCGGCACCGGCACCGCGTCGGAGATGGCGCGGGTGAGCGCCAAGTCGAACCCCTCGCGCGTGCCGTCGCGGTCCATGGAGGTCAGCAGGATCTCGCCGGCGCCGAGGCCGACCACCTCGCGGGCGTAGGCGACGGCGTCGATGCCAGTCGGCTCGCGCCCGCCATGGGTGAAGATCTCCCAGCGGTCGGGCTCGCCCGGCGCGGAAACCCGCTTGGCGTCGATGGCGACCACGATGCACTGCGCCCCGAACTTCTCCGAGGCCTCGCCCACGAAGGCGCGGTTGGCCACGGCGGCGGTGTTGATCGAGACCTTGTCGGCGCCCGCCTCCAGCAGCTTGCGCACGTCCTCCACCTTGCGCACGCCGCCGCCGACGGTCAGCGGCATGAAGCAGCGCTCCGCCGTCTGCGTCACCACGTCGAAGATGATGTCCCGGTTCTCGTGGCTCGCCGTGATGTCGAGGAAGCAGAGCTCGTCGGCGCCGGCGGCGTCGTAAGCCGTGGCGGCCTCCACCGGATCGCCGGCGTCGCGCAGGTTCACGAAGTTGACGCCCTTGACGACGCGGCCGTCCTTGACGTCGAGGCAGGGGATCACGCGGATCTTGAGCATCAGTCTACGCCTCTCGCGAGAACGGCCAGCGCCTCCGCCGGATCGAGGCGGCCGTCATAGAGCGCGCGGCCCGCGATGGCGCCCTCCAGCATGGCGTAGTCCGGCCGCACCAGGCGGCGGATGTCGTCGATGGAAGCCAGGCCGCCGCTGGCGATGACCGGGATCGAGATGGCCCGCGCCAGCGCCGCCGTGGCGTCCAGATTGAGGCCTTCGAGCACGCCGTCCCGGTCGATGTCGGTGTAAATGATCGCCGCGACGCCGGCGTCGGCGAAGCGCTCCGCCAGCTCGACCGCCGTCAGCTCGCTGGTCTCGGCCCAGCCCTCGATGGCCACCTTGCCGCCGCGCGCGTCGATGCCGACCGCGACGGCGCCCGGGAACGCCCGGCAGGCGTCGCGCACCAGGCCCGGATCGCGCACCGCCGCGGTGCCGAGAATGACACGGGCGATGCCCTTCCCGAGCCACATCTCGATGGTCGCCAGATCCCGGATGCCGCCGCCGAGCTGCACCGGGATGGAAATCGCGTCCAGGATGGCGTCGACGGCATCGCCGTTGACCGGCCGGCCGGCGAAGGCGCCGTTCAGGTCGACCACATGCAGATACTCGAAGCCGGCCTCGGCAAAGGCGCGCGCCTGCGCCGCCGGGTCCTCGTTGAAGACCGTGGCCGCGTCCATCTCGCCCTGGCGCAGGCGGACGCACTGGCCGTCCTTCAGATCGATGGCGGGGAACAGGATCATCCTAAGGCTTCCAGGTCAAAAAATTGGCGATCAGCTTCAGGCCCAGCGCCTGGCTCTTCTCCGGGTGGAACTGGGTGCCCACCATGTTGTCCCTGCCGACGATCGCCGTCACGGGCCCGCCATAGTCGGTCTCCGCGATCAGATCGGCGTTGTCGTTCGGCACCAGATGGTAGGAATGCACGAAATAGGCGTGCAGCCCGTCCGGCCCCGTGGCGATGTCCTCCAGCACCGCATGGGGGTGGATGACGTCGATGGTGTTCCAGCCCATATGCGGGATCTTCAGGGCGGAG
>JAKSBI010000227.1 GCA_022361215.1 Hyphomicrobiales bacterium
CATCCTCCAGGCCTACGCGCCCCTTCCCGACTTCGACGGCCAGCGCCCCATGTGCGGCGTCTGGCTTGTCGCCAGCGAAGCCGCCGGCATGTGCATCCGCGAGGATCGCGGGCCCATCACCACCGACGACGCCCGGTTTCTGCCGCATGTGATTATGGGGTGAGGAGGTTGGAATCAATTCAGCGAATTGCACGCTACCGCCAACATACAATTAGCATGAATCAAATAATGGATTTGAATCTCGAATCGCCAACATAATTGTCATGTTTCAGAAGCAAAAGACAGTGGACAACTAAAATGGTGGCGACCAAGGCTGACCTCATCAACTGGGTCTACGACGCACTTTTGTCATTTGGAGGCAAGGCGCGCATTGTGGCAGTCGCTCAACACATTTGGGAGCACCATGAACAGGAGCTACAGGATGCGGGTGATCTGTTCTTTACGTGGCAATATGACATGCGCTGGGCTGCACAGGAGCTCCGTGATACTGGAAAGTGCAAACCTGCAAGCGAAGTGCCGCGTGGTGTTTGGCAGCTAAGTAAGACTTCACGATAATGAGGAAGTTGACGTTTCCTGCGCCGGACGATCGTGAACAGCAAATCACTCTCCTGGTCCTGAGATCTTAGGAGGCCCTCGTTACACGAATTCTGACGAAACAGACGCCGACCGGCAAATGCCGCGATCGAACCCCAGCCTTGATCCAGCTCAACGCGCGACAGCCTTGTTCGGCAAACATGGCTCTATGCGCAAAAGCCTTCTGACAACGCTTCTCACCGCCGCCATCGTAGGCACACTCTGCCAACCCGCGCTCGCCCAGACACCGCCGAGCGCGCGCAGCATCATCGCCGAGCACTGCATCGAATGCCACCGCGTGCCCGGCTTCGCGCTCGAGGGCCACACTCCGGCCGTGAACGCGCCGGACTTCCAGGCCATAGCCGACGACCGCAAGACCTACACGTCCGAGCGGCTGGTGGCCTTCCTCCGCAAACCGCATTTCCCCATGCGGCGGGTCACCCTTTCGGAGGGCGATATTCTCCGGCTGGTGGCGTTTATCGAGGGGCTGAGGCGGACGCCGGATGTGCAATAGCGGCCGCCGTTCCGCAACGTGAACGTATTCCTGCACCGTAGCGGCGCCGTACCGTACGACACGGTCCTTGGTCAATGCATGCCCACACGCTTGCCCGGCCCTCGCCAGGCGCGCTAAAATTTGCATCAATCCGCGGCCCGGCCGCCTCCGGCCGGCGCCCCCAGCCGCTTCGACGAGAGACCGCACCCATGACGAGCCTGCTCTTCACGCCCATTCGCCTGCGCGAGCTCGCGCTCGCCAACCGCATCATGGTGGCGCCCATGTGCCAGTACTCGGCCCATGACGGCACGGCGACCGACTGGCACCTGATGCATCTGGGGCAATTCGCCGTCTCGGGCGCGGGGCTCGTCGTGGTCGAGGCCTCGGGCGTGGAGGCCATCGGCCGCATCACGCCGGGCTGCGTCGGCCTCTACTCCGACGAGAACGAGGCGGCGCTGGCGCGGGTGGTGCGCTTCTTCCGCGACTATGGCAGCGCCAAGATCGGCATCCAGCTCGCCCATGCCGGCCGCAAGGGCTCGACGCGACCGCCCTGGGAGGGCGGCACGCCGCTTGGCAACGATCCGCAGGCCTGGCAGACTTGCGCGCCCTCGGCGCTGCCCTACGGGCCCGGCTGGCACGTGCCCGAGGCGCTCGACGAGGCCGGCCTCGCGCGCATCCGCGAGGCCTTCGTGGCCGCAACCCGTCGGGCGGAGCGGCTGGGCTTCGATCTGGTCGAGATCCACAGCGCCCACGGCTATCTGCTGCACCAGTTCCTCTCGCCGGTTACCAACAAGCGCACCGACGCCTATGGCGGGTCGCCGGAGAACCGCATGCGCTTTCCA
The DNA here is from genome assembly GCA_022361215.1 of Hyphomicrobiales bacterium. Lineage (GTDB taxonomy): Bacteria > Pseudomonadota > Alphaproteobacteria > Rhizobiales > Methyloligellaceae > JAKSBI01. The sequence goes on from JAKSBI010000227.1 coordinate 1,909, forward strand.
CTGGAGGTGTTCGAGGCGGTGCGCGCCGCCTGGCCGGCGGAGAAGCCCTTGGGCGTGCGCTTCTCGGCGACGGACTGGATCGCCGAGAGCTGGGACGTGGCCGACGCGGTCGCCTATGCCCAGGCTCTGGAGGCCCGCGGCTGCGACTTCGTCGATGTTTCCTCCGGCGGCGCCGCGCCCGAGCAGCAGATCGTCTCTGCGCCCGGCTACCAGACCGGCTTCGCCGCCGAGGTGAAGCGCGCCACGAGCCTCACCACCATCGCCGTCGGCCGCATCACCGAGCCCGTGCAGGCCGAGACGATCTTGCGCAGCGGCCAGGCCGACATGATCGCGCTCGCCCGCGGCATGCTCTACGACCCGCGCTGGCCCTGGCACGCCGCCGAGGCGCTGCGCGCCGACGCCCCCTTCCCGCCCCAGTACCAGCGCAGCCACCCGACGCTCCAGGGCGAGCCGATCCCGGGGAATCCGCCGGTGCCGCCGCCGAGTGAGTAGGCGCGGGAGGTTTTTTATCGCTCACGGCTATTCCTCGCTTCGCTCGGGCCTGCGCGGGCGCCCGAGACCAGGACCGGTTCCCGCGTTGCAGGCTCACGAGCAGTCAAGAACCGATGGTGCCACCCGATGGTTTTAGCATCGGCCTCGGGGTGCCATGCGGACGGGCATCGCAACGATGTCTGGCGGGCTTGATCGGTGCAATCATTGCACTATATATTGAGCAACGCGGGGCATAGATAGATGCCGACGATCAAGGAGCTTAGCAACGCGAAGGTCCAGATTTTCGCGGACGATCAACTGCCCCCGCACTTTCATCTCTTCGGACCGAACAGCAATTGTCAGATTTCGATCGAAACACTGGAAATCTTGCGCGGCGAAGCCAGACGCCGCGACTTGAACGAGGCGATGGCCTGGGCCGAAGAGAACCGAGATCTGCTCTGGAGCAAATGGAGCGAGCTGAATGAGCGCGACGCGTAAGGCGCCAATGCCCCGGCTCGCAAGGGTGGCTGCTGACGAAGATCACCAGCTCGTTGTGACTTGGGCCGAAGGAGACCGCGAAGGCCGAACCGAAACCGTTGATCTGGCGCCACTGATCTTCACGTTGAGATTCTATCGGCCGCTGCGTGAGAATCTTGAGCTCTTCAAGACCGTACGGCTCATCGATAACGGTACCGCAATAGCGTGGGGCGACGGCGAGATCGATATGGCCGCGACGTCCGTTGAACGCCTAGCTGAAGAGTCGATGACGAACCAGGACTTTCGAGACTGGATGTCGGCCAACAAGCTGTCTTACTCCACGACGAGTGCCGCTCTAGGCATCAGCCGCCGGATGGTCGCTTACTATGCCAAGGACACACCCATCCCGCGCTACATTGCATTGGCGTGTCAAGGATACGAGGCAAAGCGCCAAAACGCCTGGGCGTTACCCGACTGAAATCCTGACCGAGCGGCCTCGGATCATTCAGCCCAGGGGCCAACACTTGCAACCATGCAGGTTGCAACCGCGCCTCTGAGTGTCAGTCCGAGGACCAGTGACCCATAACCGGACAATCCCTCACCCGCGCCCGATGAAGGGCATCTTCGTCGCCATCACGGTCATGAACTGGACGTTGGCGCTGAGGTCCAGGCTCGCCATGTGCACGATGGCGCGGGCGACGTTGGCGACGTCCATGGTGGGCTCAACCTGGATGGAGCCGTCGGCCTGGGGCACGCCCTGTGTCATGCGCTCGGTCATCTCGGTGGCGGCATTGCCGATATCGATCTGGCCGCAGGCGATGTCGTATGGGCGCCCGTCGAGGGATGTGGTGCGGGTCAGGCCGGTGATGGCGTGCTTGGTGGCGGTGTAGGGCGCCGAGCCCGGCCGCGGCACATGGGCCGAGATCGAGCCGTTGTTGATGATGCGCCCGCCCTGCGGATCCTGGCGCTTCATTAGCCGGAAGGCTGCGCGGGTACAGAGGAAGACACCGGTCAGATTGATGTCCACCACCGTCTTCCACTGCTCGTAGGTCAGCTCATCGAGCGGCACGGACGGCACGTTGGTGCCGGCATTGTTGAAGAGCACGTCGAGACGGCCGAAGCGCTCCTCGGTCTTGGCGAATAGGGCATCGACGGCGCCCGGATCGCCAACGTCGGTGGGCACCGCCAGCGCGCGCTCGACGGCCTCGCCCGCGTCCGCCGCCGTCGCCTCCAGCGGCTCTGAGCGCCGGCCCGTCAGCACCACCGAATATCCGTCTTCGAGCAGCGCCAGCGCCGAGGCCCGCCCGATGCCCGAGCCCGCCCCCGTCACCATGGCGATCTTGCCGTTGGAGCTCATTGGCGTACCTCCCTCTGTGTTGTTTTCGCACTCTTTCTGCAATGAACACCGTGGCCATTACAACAGGCAATGGCGCGACGTCGTCAGTCCCGCGAAAGCGAGAATTTCGACGGTGGTGCATCGCGCTCTACCGCACGGCCCGAACGAGCGCTCCGGTCTCGCTCTCCTCGTTTTCGGCGACCGAGACGGAGATCTCGCGCAGCAGCTTGGCGCGCATGCCGTTGATGATGTCGTGGTAGCTCTCGACCGTCATGACGAAGGCGCCGGCGCCGCCGATGACGTTGCGAATGTAGTAGTCGTAGAGGAAGGGCTCCTGGTCGAGGATGGTCAGGCCATTGATGGTGACCCCCTCCGCGACCACCAGCTCGCGCACATAGAGCGGCGGCGTGCCGGAGTTGTTGGAACCGTCGCCGGACACGTCGATGGACTTGCGCCGGCCCTCGAAGCGGTTGCGGCGGATCAGCCGCTCGCCATAGCGGATGGCCTCGCCGATGCCGGTGCTGTCGGAGAAGCTGCGCCCGCGATTGGCGGCGATGGCGGCGGCGAACCTGTCGGCGGAGGCCGCATCGGTGATCTGCATCCAGGGCACGATCTGGCGCTGCTCGTGGGCCGAGCTCCAATGCACCAGCGTGACCGCGATGCCGCCGGGCCCGGTGCCACGGATGGCGGCGACCACCACGGGATCGCGGAAGGCCCGGATCAGGCCCTCCATCTGCAGCCGGTACTCCCAGCTGTCGACGCTGGCGGACGTGTCGACCGCGAGGACCAGCTCGAGATCGACCTGTGTCGTGGGTCCCCTATTGCCGGTGAGCCCGAGACCGAGGGCAATGAGCGAGGCCGCGGTGGCGAGGCGCCTCCAGCGCATCATGCGGCGGGTCTCCGCGTCGACATGGCACCTCCTCCCTTACGCGATCTCGCCTGATTACACACGGCTCCCGGCCCGCTGGCAAGCGAGGGAAGATGAAATTCCCTTTCCGCAATGGACACTTGGCGGGCGCCAATGCGAGAGTGGCCGGCGAAACACGGGGCGGCCGCGCCGTCCAGAACGAGGAGAACAGCAACGTGGGTACAATGGTTTCGCTGACCGCCGGCGACGGTCATCAGCTTGGCGCCTATCGCGCCGAGCCGGCAGGCGCTTCGGGGCCCGGACTGGTGGTGATTCAGGAGATCTTCGGCGTCAACGACCACATCCGGGGCGTCGCCGACGGCTACGCCGCCGACGGCTTCACCGCGCTGGCGCCGGCCCTGTTCGACCGGGTGTCACCGGGCATCGAGCTCGGCTACGAGGATGCGGACGTAACCGAGGGTCGCGAGATCCGGGCCAAGGTGGAGCTCGACCAGGCACTGGCGGACGTCACCGCGGCCGTGCGCGCGCTGGCCGACGAGGGACGACAAGTCGGTGTGATCGGCTACTGCTGGGGCGGCTCGCTCGCCTGGGCGGCAGCCACGCGCATCGACGGCGTCGCCTGCTCGGTCTCCTATTATGGCGGCAATGTCCCGGACATGGCGGACGAGCAGCCCAAATGCCCGATCCTCGTGCATTTCGGCGAGACCGACCACTCGATCCCCATGGACCGGGTCGAGGCTTTTCGCGCCGCCCAGCCCGACCTGCCGGTGCACATCTACCCCGCCGGCCACGGCTTCAACTGCGAGCAGCGCGGCTCCTACCACGCCGAGAGCGCGGCCACCGCGCGCGAGCGCTCCCTGGCCTTCCTGA
>JAKSBI010000401.1 GCA_022361215.1 Hyphomicrobiales bacterium
GCCGATCATCGTCAACGTGACGAACTTCGTGAAGGGCGCACCGGGAGAGCCGACCCTGCTCTCGTTCGAGGACGCACGCACGCTGTTTCACGAGTTCGGGCACGGGCTGCACGGCCTGCTCTCGGACGTGACCTACCCGACGCTCGCCGGCACCAGCGTCTCCGGCGACTTCGTCGAGCTGCCGTCACAGCTCTACGAGCACTGGCTGATGCGGCCCGAGGTGCTGCGCCGCTTCGCCGTGCATGCCGAGACGGGCGAGCCTCTGCCCGATGCGCTCCTCGACCGCATCGTCGCAGCGCAGACCTTCAATCAGGGCTTCGCCACCGTCGAGTACGTCTCGGCGTCGCTTGTCGACCTGGAGCTGCACTCGACGGACGCGGACGACACCATCGACGCCGACGCGTTCGAGGCCGCCACGCTGGCCAGGATCGGCATGCCCTCGGAGATCACCATGCGGCATCGCCTGCCGCATTTCCTGCATCTCTTCAACCACGGCTACGCCGCCGGCTATTACAGCTATCTCTGGTCCGAGGTCATGGACGCCGACGCCTTCCGGGCCTTCGAGGAGACCGGCGACGTGTTCGACCGGGAAACGGCAGGGCGCCTGCACGACTTCATCTATTCGGCCGGCAATCTCAGGGATCCGTCCGACGCTTACATCGGCTTCCGCGGCAAGCCGCCCACCATCGACGCCCTTCTGAAGAAGCGTGGGCTGGCCCCGCAACAGGCCACCGCCGCATGAACGAAGCCATGATTCGCGCGTTAAACGGATTGCAACCGCCTTGTGCTCAGATTGACACTAGGGCGTGTGCACGCTTAGAGGTGCGCAGTGCCCGTACGGTCCGGCCACGCATGCGCTGATGAGCGCGGTATGGTCAAAAGAACGGGTACCTGAATGGTGGCGTCTGGACTTCCGCGAGTTGGGAATGGGATGAGCCCGACGCGAGGAGAGATCGGGAACGGTCGGAGCTTCACCCTGCTCGAACGGGCGGGACGGCTGCTGCGTTATCGATTCCAGATCCCCCTGAAACGCAGCCGGCATTCGCCGGAACATACGGCCCGCGGCGTGGCCGTGGGGACCGCCTGGGCCATGACCCCGATTTTCGGGGCGCAGATGGCCGCCGTTCTGATCACATGGGTGATCGCCCGCAAGTTCTTCAAGTGGGACTTCTCGCTGATCAACGGGCTGGCCTGGACGTGGACCACCAACGTCTTCACGCTGCTGCCGTCCTTCTACGTGTTCTACGTCACCGGACAGGTGATGATGGGGCAGTTCGAGAACCTCGGCGGGCAAGAGACCTTCGACAAGCTCTCGGCGATCTTCAACGACCCCAAGCTGACCGGCATCGAAGCCGCCTCGGACTGGATTGCCACGATCGCATCAGACTGGGGCCTGCCGCTCTGTATCGGCTGGGTGCCCTGGTCGGCGCTCTCCGCCTGGGCCGCCTATCGGCTGAGTCTCAACTTCGTGATCGCCTATCGGAAGCGCCGCGCCGGGCGTATCAATGGCGTCAGGTCCTAAGCCACCCTTCCCGCTCCCCCTTCGCCTGAAAACGCTCTAGGCTTGGTGCGGGCAATGGGAGACGGGAGGACCGGCGCCATGGATGCAGCCAAGGTCGCCAGCGCCGCGGACCTGCGGCGGCTGATCGATGAGCATGGGCTGAGCCACGTCAAGGTGGGCGTCTTCGACGTCGACGGCGTGCTGCGCGGCAAGTACATGCGCCGCGAGAAGCTGCTCTCCGCCCTCGACAAGGGCTTCGGCTTCTGCGACGTGGTCCTGGGCTGGGACTCCTACGATCAGCTCTACGAGAGCCCCGGCGTCAAGCACACCGGCTGGCATACGGGCTATCCGGACGCGCCCGTCCGCCTCTTGCCCGAGACCTGCCGCGCGCTGCCGCTCGAGGACGACATGCTGTTCGTGCTCGGCGAGTTCGCGGACGAGGCCGAAGCGGTCTGCCCCCGCGCCGTCCTGCGACGCACCGTCGACCGGGCCAAGGCCATGGGCTTCGAGCTGATGGCCGGGCTCGAGTACGAGTTCTTCGTCTTCGACGAGACGCCGCATTCGGCCCGCGAGAAGAACTATCGCGACATGACGCCCATGGCGCCCGGCTTCTTCGGCTATTCGATGATCCGCGCCACGGCCCAGTCCGACTTCTATCGCGGCCTGCTCGACCTCTGCGAGACCATGGACTTCCCGCTCGAAGGCCTGCACGAGGAGACCGGCCCCGGCGTGCTCGAAGCCGCGATCCAGACGGCCGACGGCGTGGAGGCCGCCGACCGCGCCGCGCTCTTCAAGACCTTCACCAAGATCTACGCCCAGAAGCAGGACAAGATGGCGACCTTCATGGCCAAGTGGTCGCCGGACTGGCCCGGACAGTCGGGCCACATCCACATGTCGCTCTGGCGGGACGGCACATCCGCCTTTCACGACGGCCAAGCCGAGCACGGCATATCCGAGACCATGCGCCATTTCATCGGCGGCCAGCAGGCGCTGATGCCCGAGCTGCTGAGCCTGGTCGCCTCCACCGTGAACGCCTACACGCGGCTGATCCCCGGCTTCTGGGCCCCGACCGACGCCACCTGGGGCCTCGACAACCGCACCTGCGCGCTGCGCGCCATCCCCGGCTCGGAGACATCGCAGCGCGTCGAGTACCGGGTCGCCTCGGCCGACGCCAACCCCTACCTGGCGCTCGCCGCAGCGCTCGGGTCGGGCCTCTGGGGGATCGAGAACGCCGTCGAGCCGACGCCCATGGTCGAGGGCAACGCCTACGACAAGACCTTCCCCGCCAGGCAACGTCTGCCGGCAACCCTCTGGGACGCGGCGCAGCGGCTGCGCAAGTCCAAGGCCGCCGTGGAGCTGTTCGGCGAGCGCTTCGTCGACCACTTCGCCACCACCCGCGAATGGGAGGAGCGCGAGTTCCGCAAGGCCATTACCGACTGGGAGATGGAACGATACTTCGAGATCATCTGACGACCATGAGCCCATCGAACATCGAGGAGTGGGCTTATCCGACCTACATTGCCTTCGGTGCGGGCGCCATCGTGTACCTGCCGGGGTTCTGCGCGAGCCTTGGGATGACCAACGCGCTGCTGGTAACCGACGAAGGCCTGCGGGAGTCGGTCTTGGTGGAAACGGCGCTCGATTTGATCCGGGCCGACGGTCGCGCCGTCGACCTCTTCGCCGACGTGAAGGGCAACCCGACCGCCGCCAACGTGGAAGCCGGCGTCACCGCCTTCAAACAGGGCGAACATGACGGCGTGGTGGCCCTCGGCGGCGGCAGCGGGCTCGACGCCGCCAAGGCCATTGCCTTCATGGCAGGACAAACCCTGCCGATCTGGGCCTTCGAGGAGGGGGCGGAGGAGCCGGGCGCGGCGAACATGGACGCTCTGGCGCCGGTCATCGCGATCCCGACCACGGCGGGCACGGGCTCCGAGGTGGGCCGCGCCAGCGTCATCTCGGACGAGGCTGCCAAGGTCAAGCGGATCATCTTCCACCCCTTGATGATGCCGGCGGTGGCGCTCTGCGACCCGGAGCTGACGCGCGGCCTGCCGGCGCATCTGACCGCGGCCACCGGCTTCGACGCCTTCGTGCATTGCTTCGAGGCCTTCTGCGCGCCGGGCTTCCATCCCATGGCCGACGGCATTGCGCTTGAAGGCATGCGCCGCATCGCGATGGCCCTGCCGGACGCGGTGGCCAATGGAGACGATCTCAACGCCCGCGCCGACATGATGGCGGCAGCGACCATGGGCGCGACCGCCTTCCAGAAGGGCCTCGGCGGCGTGCACGCGCTGGCCCATGCGGTGGGGGCGCTCTACGACACCCATCACGGGCTGACCAACGCCGTGCTGCTGCCCTATCTAATGGAGGTGAACCGCGATGCCATCGCCGGGTATATGACCATACTGGGACGCGCGCTCGATCTGGAGTTTCCCGACTACGACGGCGTGCTCGCCTGGGTCCTAGCCCTACGCAAGGAGATCGGCATTCCCGACGATCTCGCCGCGCTCGGCGTGGACGCCAGCCGGGCCGAGGAGATCGGTGCGCGCGCCGTTATCGACCCGACGGCCGAGGGCAACCCTATTGAGCTCTCTGCCGAAGACTATGCCGCGATCTTCATGCGCGCCTGCGGCGGGCGTCGCTAGAGCTGCTGCGCCATGCCCTCGCGCGTCCTGATCGTCAACGGCAACACGCGCGCGGCCAACGTGCGCATCGTCTCGCTCGGCGGCGCGGCCAGCGGCGACGGCTACGCCGAGGCGTTGCGCCATATCGAGCCCGACCTCGACTGCACGGTGCTGAATGCCGCCGACGGCGAGACGCTGCCACCGGGCGTCGCGCTGACGGATTTCGACGGCATCGCCTGGACCGGCTCGGCGCTCAGCGCCTATCGGGACGAGCCGGCGGTGCGCGGCCAGATCGATCTGGCCCGGCAGGTTTTCGGTTCCGGCGTGCCCTGTTTCGGAAGCTGCTGGGGACTTCAGATCATGTGCGCCGCGCTCGGCGGCGAGGTCCGCGCCAATCCGAACGGCGTCGAGGTGGGCATCGCACGGCGCATCCAGCTCACCGCCGAAGGCCAGGCGCACCCCATGTATGACGGCAAGGGACCGACCTTCGATGCGATTGCGATTCATCGTGACGACGTGGCGACCGTCCCGGACGGTGCCATTGTGCTCGCGGCCAACGCCATGAGCCGCGTCCAGGCGCTGGCAGTGGAGACCGATGGCGGCCGCTTCTGGGGCGTGCAGTATCATCCGGAGTTCGATCTGGCGACCATTGCGCGCCTGATACGGCGCGACCGGGAGGACCTGATCGACCAGGGTCTGTTCCGCGCAGGCGAGGACGTACAGTCCCTGACCACGCACTTCGCCGAGCTGCACGACGATCCGAACCGCAAGGACCTGGCATGGCGCTACGGTCTCGATGCCGCTGTGCTCGATCCGGCCCATCGCATGCAGGAACTCGCCAATTGGCTCCGCCGGGACGTCCTGCGCTAGGGGCTGTTGACGGCCCATCTCTAGACGCCTTACGATCCGAAGGCCGAACGCTTGCGATCAGAGTGAAGCCGCGTCGACCGGGCGCGCCTCTCCGGCCTCGGGCAGACCGCTGCCGGTGGCGATCTCCCAGAACGCCGCAACGGTCCTGAGCTGCAGGCGCTCCTTGAGGCAGACCAGGCTTTCCGTGAGCTGTCGCTCGCAGTCGATGAGCTCGAGCGCCTTCAGGCGCGTGTCGAAGCCGAACTCCGGCCGCAGCACGACGCCGATGCCGATGCCGGCGGCCACGGCCTCACGCGCCACTTCCCTGCGATCGGCCTCCATGGCGATCTCGTAGGAGCAGCCGAGACGCTGCAGCTCGTCTTCCAGCGTCGCCCGTGTCAGCGAGCCGCGCTCACGCATCACGATCGGCTCGGTGGTCAGCTCCCGCAGCGTGATGCCCGAGCGCGACGCCCAGGGATGCTCCGTACTGACGAAAGCCACCAGCGGATCCGTTCTGAGCGTGAACGTCTCCAGCCGCTCGTCCTCCGGCACTTCGGCCAGCACCACCACATCGGCCTCGAAGTTGAGCAGCCGTGCAAAGACCTCGTCCCCATTGGCGACGCTGAGCGAGACCGAGATGCCGGGATAGGCCTTGCGAAACCGGCCGACGAGCCCCACCAGATGCGGTGCGCCGTCGGCGGCGACCCGCAGCGAGCCGGTGCGCAAGGCGTGGCTCTCCGACAGCAGCTCGACGGCCTCGTTCTCCAGCTCGAACATCCGGCGCGTGATCTCGAAGAGCCGCGCTCCAAGCTCCGTCGGCACGACCGAGCGCTTGCGGCGCTCGAAGAGACGGACGTTGAACCAGTCCTCGAGCTTGCGGACCTGGTCGGAGATGGTGGGTTGGGAGAGGTTCAGCTCCCGCGCGGCGTTGGAAAATCCGCCATGGACGGCCACCGCGTGGAAGGAGCGGAGCTGGGAGTGATACATAGAACGTGCCTATGCATTCCATTGTTTCAGTCGATTTGACTGATGCTACTTGAGCGGTTTCTCATTGGTCAAGCGAAGCTGATCGTCGCCTGTTTCCGGGTCGGACATCGGCTGCCGGTGCCCCGTGCGGGCAAGGCCGATCACATTTGTGTGGACGGATATCGACACGATGTGATCGAATTTTCCCGACGCAAGCGGTCCGGACGACGGCCGTCCGATGGCCGCCATCGCGAGACGTTTCGACCGGGGCGGGCAGGTCTCGGCCGCGGTGTCCCGTCGCGCCATTGGGAGCTTATCGGGAGGAAGACATGCGAGAGTTGAGGCATAGGCGCTTTTTTATTTCCGTGCTCGGCGCTGCCGTTGCCGGGTCCTTGCTGGCAGGTGTTGCCAAGGCGGAGGAGCTGATCGTCTACACGGCGGTCGAGCCGGAGGAGCTGAACGGGTTCGCCAAGGCCTTCCAGGCCAAGCATCCGGACATCGAGATCAAGTGGGTCCGCGACTCCACCGGCATCATGACCGCCAAGCTGCTGGCGGAGGGCAAGAACACCAAGGCCGACATCGTCTGGGGCCTGGCGGCGACCAGCCTGTTGCTGCTGAAGGATGCCGGCATGCTCGAGCCTTACGCGCCCAAGGGTGTCGAGAAGCTGGATCAGAAGTATGTCGACCCCGCGGACCCGCCCTCATGGGTCGGTCAGCGCGCCTGGATCGCATCGATCTGCTTCAACACCGCCGAGGCCAAGCGCCACAATCTTCCCGCGCCGACCTCCTGGGCGGACCTGACCAAGCCGGTCTACAAAGGCCACATCGTGATGCCGAACCCGAACTCCTCGGGCACCGGCTTCCTCGACGTCTCGAGCTGGATCCAGATGTGGGGTGAGGAGAAGGCCTGGCAGTTCATGGACGGCCTGCACAAGAATATCGGCGTCTACACCCATTCCGGCTCCAAGCCCTGCAAGATGGCGGGCAAGGGCGAGTTCGCCGTCGGCGTCTCGTTCGCCTACAAGGGCGCGCAACTGAAGGCCAAGGGCGCCCCGCTCGAGACCATCGCGCCCAAGGAGGGCGTCGGCTGGGACCTGGAGAGCTTCGGCGTGATCAAGGGCGCCAAGAACATGGCGGCGGCGAAAGCGTTCGCCGACTGGTCCGTCGCGAAGGACACCAACGTGATGTACAACGAGGCCTACGCGGTCGTCGCCTATCCGGGCATCGCCAAGCCGGTGAAGTATTTTCCGAAAGGGCTCGAGGGCAAGATGATCGAGAACGATTTCGCCTGGGCCGCCAAGAACCGCAAAGCCATTCTGAAGACGTGGCAGGACCGCTACGGCGCCAAGTCCGAGCCGAAGAAGAAATAGCCGAACGGCAAAGCGACACCCCGGCTAAGAACTGGCCGGGGATTGCCATATCTGACATCGTTGCGCCATGGGGCGGACCACGGCAACCGGATCGGGCGAAGAGGCTTTCCTGCGCGTCGTCGGCGTAACCAAGCGGTTCGGCGACTTCACGGCGCTCGCGGACATCTCGCTCGAGGTTCACGAAGGCGAGCTGATCTGCTTCCTCGGTCCTTCCGGCTGCGGCAAGACCACTCTGCTCCGGGCCATCGCCGGGCTGGACTTCCAGAGCTCGGGCCGCATCTATCAGCGCGGCCGGGATGTCTCCGACCTGCCGCCGACGCAGCGGGACTTCGGCATCGTCTTCCAGTCCTACGCGCTGTTTCCGAACATGACCGTGGCCAAGAACGTCGGCTACGGCCTGGCCAGCCGGAAGACGAGCCGGCAGCGGATCGCGGCCCGCGTGGCCGAGCTTCTGGAGATGGTCGGGCTGCCCAACGCCGGGGACAGATACCCGGCCGCGCTCTCCGGCGGCCAGCAGCAGCGCGTGGCGCTCGCGCGGGCGCTGGCCACCTCTCCGGGCATGCTGCTGCTCGACGAGCCGCTGAGCGCGCTGGACGCCAAGGTGCGCGTGCGCCTGCGCCACGAGATGAAGGCGCTGCAACGCAGCCTCGGCATCACCACCATCATGGTCACCCACGACCAGGAGGAAGCGCTCTCCATGGCGGACCGGATCGTGGTCATGAACCACGGCATCATCGAGCAGGTGGGAACGCCGATCGAGATCTACCGCAAGCCGGCGAGCGCCTATGTGGCCGACTTCGTGGGCGCGATGAATTTTCTGCATGGCGAGGTGGTGCAGCAGGGGCGCGTGCGTGTCGGCGGCATCGAGCTTGCCGTCGACGGCGCGACGGCCGGCTTCTCTCAGGGCGATCCGGTCGTGGTCTGTATCCGGCCCGAGGACGTCGCCGTGCGCGACGCGGAGACCCACACCGCCAACTGCTACGAGATGGCCGTGCACGACGTCGAGTTCCTCGGCTCCTTCTGCCGCGCCAGCCTGGAGAGCGAGGCGCTGACCGAGGCTCCGCTGATCGCCGATTTCTCCATCAACCTGATGCGCGATTTCGATCTGAGCCGGGGCAAGAGCCTGCCGGTCGCGCTGCCCAAGGACCGCCTGCAGGTGTTCGCCGACGACGGGGGCGGAGCGGGCCCGTGAGCGCCGTCGATGCAGGGCCGGCGGCACGCCCCGGCATGCTCCGGCTTCACCGGCTGCGCCATTACGCGGCCGAGACCTGGATCATGCTCGCCGGCATCGCCGCCATGTGTGCGGGCCTCGCCGTCTTCATCGCCTTGCCGCTCTACGCCATGCTCTCGAAGAGCTTCGAGGGCGAGGACGGCGGCTTCGTCGGGCTCGCCAACTACCGCGAATACGTCGCCTCCGCCGGCCTCGTGCAGTCCATCGGCAACAGCCTGACCATCGCCATTCTGACCACGCTGATCGCCAGCACGCTGGCCTTCGTTTTCGCCTACGGGCTGACGCGCAGCTGCATGCCCTGCAAGCGCGCCTTCCGCGCCATCGCCACGATCCCGATCCTGGCGCCGTCCCTGCTTCCAGGGATCTCGCTGGTCTACCTGTTCGGCAATCAGGGGCTGATCAGGGGCCTGCTCATGGGGGAGAGCATCTACGGCCCCATCGGCATCATGATCGGCATGGTGTTCTACATCTTCCCGCACGTGCTGATGATCATGGTCACGGCGCTCTCGACGACCGACGCGCGGCTCTACGAGGCCGCACAGGCGCTGGGCGCGGGCCGGCTGCGCATGTTCCTGACGGTGACGCTCCCCGGCGCGCTCTACGGCGTCATCTCCGCCGCCATCGTGGCCTTCACCTTGACCATCACCGACTTCGGCGTGCCCAAGGTGATCGGCGGCCAGTACAACATGCTGGCCAC
>JAKSBI010000629.1 GCA_022361215.1 Hyphomicrobiales bacterium
GAAGGTCAGGGCACTCAGCCATCGCAGCCCAACACGACACGGGGCATAGAAACGCGAGAAGCCGCCTGATCAGCCTAAGCGCCGATGAGACTCAAGCCTGTCCCGGATCGCTCCGGGGCAGGCTATTGCGATCATGGCCAGCGTCGAGGATAGGTCCGGCGAACCTACTTGAACTCCGCGCTTCCGGATGGCAGTGCTCCGCTCCACGCCAACCGTCCTCCTCCAATCCCCATCTCGCGCCAACTAGATGCCTGTCCCTCCGGTAATGTCTCAGTTTGAATACATGCGGGGTTGACAGTCTATCGCGGCGGTTCTCGGGTTCCTATATGCTTAGCGGAAAGCATGTGGGAGATAGCATGTCGAGAAAGGTTACAAGCGACGGCCACTCATGCCAGCTAGTGGTTTGGTCGGACTACGACGCGGAAACCGAGAGCATCAACCGTTATTACAGGCGCTTGTATGGCTTGGACACGAAATCGTCCCGCGTCCGACGCATCCCAATTACTGATGAGCTCCGGCGCAAATACGAAAAGCCTGCCAAAGGCAATCATGATGCCTGAAGGTCTCAAAAAGCGTCCCGCCGATGTCATCGGTGCCGCGACCTGATCGAGGCCGACCATCTTCTCTGGATCTACTGCCGAGACTGCTGCCGCGAGGTGGAGATCGCCGCGCGCGCGTTCCCTGGTGACACCCCCCTCGACACTCCTGTCCCGGACATCGCTGAGCTCCTGACCTGCTCGAGCTGCGGGTCCCGTGAGATATGTGCCAAGGGCGAGATCTATCGGGACGGGTTCATCGGTGGGCGCGCCAAGGAGCGTGGGGGAGGGCTGGTGCCGTCCTAGCAGTACCGTGACCACATCCGCTTGAACGACCAGTCCTTGTTCATCATCGCCCAGCTCTGGACTTCAATGCGGTCGTTGCTCGGGTTGTAGATGTACCTCACGGTGAACTCCCAGCCGTATCGGCGGGCTGTTTGCCCGTACAAGGTCCCGCACACGTAGCCCCGGCGGCTGCGACTTGCTGTTTTGGAGAAGGCCCTATCCCACCCCTCGGCGTTGCCGTATCGGCGCACTCGCTGCTCGGCTCTTTCTATCGCTGCATCTTCGAGTGCTTCGCGCAATTGCTGCTGGTCGGCATCCGAAGTCGCATTGGTTCTGCGCGTCGCGGCCGATTCTTGAGCGCCTTTCGGTTCAATAATTGTCACCACCGACCCAAAGAACACGAGGCCACAGATCGTCAAGGCAGACCAATACATGAAGCTCTTAAGATAGCGCATATCAAAGCCTCCCACCTAATCAGTTCTTGTCGCGCGCCTAGATCCAGCATAATGCCATCTGATCAAAGCGTTTGAACAGAAATTATTGGAGATATGTATAATGTCACAGTATTAATATTCTGTTTTTCTTGTTCTATGCGCTTGGGGATATCTGTATGGGAAAGGGCTGGTGCCGATAGAGAAATCGTCAGAGCTCAACGCCCATCTGCTCGAACGCCCACTTGCTGCGTTTCACCGCATCTCCGGTATCGAGGACAATGCCGGCGATCTCATGCAGCACGGTGTGTGTCAGAATCGCCTCATCGGTCTGCAGGGCGCCGAATTCTTCACCTAAGCCCTTAAGTTCCATCCACCCCTGAATTGAGCGGATCATCGGGTTAGTCATTTGCGACACTATGACGATGTGCGGCTTCCCGTTTAGATGGCCGACCATCGCGATCCGACTCTCCCTCGCATCACAGTTGTGCGCCTCGCACCAATCCTTGACGCTTTCCACAGTCTCGAACTGATCCGGCGAAAGCCCATGCTCCTTGAGCAAGGCATCGATCAGCTCGCGATGGTCTTCGACTTCGATCATGTGGCTCGTCTGCACCAAGGTTGCCGCCGGCCACTATTGTACGGCCTGGCATGCCCCTCGGCGATCATCGTTTGAGCCACGTCCGCATTGGTTGGTCCCGTCACACTCGATCGTCAGCCACGGCCGCCTTTCTGGTAGAAGCCTGGGTTTACCTATCAGAGCTCAAACGGGCAGATGGCGCTTGAGGAGGCTCTACGGATCGAGGCGGAGGACAAGCCATCAAAATGAACCTTTTGCAGGTTTTGCAGGTGCCCAGAGTAGGGGTATCTGAGTTTTTTCACCTCCGAACTGTAGCCGCCGGTCGGCGAGCGGTGGTGCCGAGAGACAGAGAGAATTTGGTTGGCAGAATGATGGGTGCCGTCATAGCTTGAGAAAAATATCATCTCTTCTCAATTGCTTATGACAAAAATCTGGCGGATGGGGAGGGATTCGAACCCCCGAGACGCTTGCGCGCCTGCCGGTTTTCAAGACCGGTGCCTTCAACCACTCGGCCACCCATCCGCTGCCGACGCTCGTCCGAAAGGGCTAGGTTTCGGTTAAGGCTGTATCAGACGTAGTCGAGCTTGGTCGCCAGTGCAAGCAACGGCTGGGCTGGCGCGTACGAACCAGGCCCTCCGGCGTTTACCTCTCTCACCACATCGTTATCGCCCGTGATTTCTCAGTCGGCGGATCGTCACCAGTTATGGGTACGAGAGCTGTACGCAACGGGAGCGGATCGGCCCAGTGCCGGCCGTGAAGGACGAGGAGATTGGGAATGAGCGAGACGGCGAAGACGACCGTCAAGGCGGACATCGCCATCATCGGCGCGGGCTCCGGCGGCCTGAGCGTGGCCGCGGGCGCGGCGCAGATGGGCGCTAAGGTGGTGCTGGTCGAGAAGGGCAAGATGGGCGGCGACTGCCTGAATACGGGCTGCGTGCCGTCGAAGGCGCTGATCGCGGCCGGCGAGGCGGCCGAGGCCGTGCGCGAGAGCGGCACGTTCGGCGTCAACGGCCACGAGCCCGAGATCGACTTCGCCAAGGTGCACGACCACGTGCACGACGTCATCGCCGGCATCGCCCCGCACGATTCCGTCGAGCGCTTCGAAGGGCTCGGCGTCCAGGTCATCCAGGCCGCGGCCAGGTTCGTGAGTGACCGGGAGATCGCGGCAGGCGATTATCGCATCAAGGCCCGCCGTATCGTCGTCGCCACCGGCTCGACCGCCTTCGTGCCGCCGATCCCCGGCCTCGCCGAGGTGCCGCATCTGACTAACGAGTCGGTCTTCGAGCTGACCGAGCGGCCCGAGCATCTGATCGTCGTCGGGGGCGGGCCCATCGGCATCGAGCTGGCCCAGGCTCATCGTCGTCTGGGCTCGGCCGTTACGGTGATCGAGGCCGACACAATCATGAACAAGGACGATGCCGACGCCGTGGCCGTGGTGCGCAAGCGCCTCGAGGCCGAGGGCGTCAGCCTGCACGAGAAGAGCCAGGTGCAGAAGGTCGAGCGCAAGGGCAACGGCGTCGCCGTCATGGTCGGCGCGGGCGAAGACAGCCGGCGCATCGAGGGCTCCCATCTGCTGGTCGCTGCGGGCCGCAAGGTTAATGTGGACGGTCTGGATCTCGAGGTGGCGGGCATCGACTACGACCGGCGCGGCATCAAGGTGGACGCCCGGCTTCGCACCAGCAACACGCGCGTCTTCGCTATCGGCGACGTCGCCGGCGGCCTGCAGTTCACCCATGTGGCGGGCTACCATGCCGGCATCGTGATCCGGAACGCGCTCTTCAACCTGCCGGCCAAGGTCGACGACAAGGCCGTGCCCTGGGTCACCTATACCGATCCGGAGCTCGCACATGTGGGCCTCTCCGAGGCCGCCGCGCAGGAGAAGGGCGTCGAGGTGACGGCCGTCACCTTCGACTTCGCGGAGAACGACCGGGCGCGCGCCGAGCGGGCCACCGACGGCTTCATCAAGGCCGTGATCGGCAGGAAGGGCCGCATCGTCGGCGCCACCATCGTCGGCCGCCACGCGGGCGAGCTGATCCTGCCCTGGGTGCTGGCCGTGCAGAAGGGCCTGAAGGTCTCGGACATGGCCTCGATCATCGCGCCCTATCCGACGCTCGGCGAGGTCTCCAAGCGCGTCGCCGGCGCCTATTACACGCCGTCGCTCTTCAGTGATCGCACGCGCAAGGTGGTGCGCGCGATGCAGTACCTGCCGTGACCCACACCTGGACCTTGCGAGGAGCCTGATTCCATGACCATCGACAGCTCGACCATCGACAAGTCGCCCCGTCCCGGCTGGTTCAAGCGGCTGGCGCCCGTCGCCGCGCTGGCCGCCGCCATCGCCGCCGTCTTCGGCCTCGGCCTCGACGAATATCTGAGCTTCGAGGCCCTACGCCAGAACCGCGAAGTGCTGACCGCGTTCGTAGGCCAGCATGCCCTGGTCGCCGTGGCGCTCTTCATTACGGTCTACGCGGCGTCGACCGCGCTCTCCCTGCCGGGCGGTGCCGTCCTTTCCATTACCGGCGGCTTCCTGTTTGGCAGCGTCTTCGGCACGGCGTACATCGTGGTCGGCGCGACGCTTGGCGCCGTCGGCATCTTTCTGGCCGCGCGCACGGCCTTGGGCGAGTCGCTCCGCGCCAATGCCGGCCCTTGGCTGAAGAAGATGGAGGACGGCTTCAAGGAGAACGCGCTGAGCTATCTGTTGGTGCTGAGGCTCGTGCCGCTGTTCCCCTTCTTCGTTGTGAACCTGGTCCCGGCCGTGCTCGGCGTGCCGCTGCGCACCTATGTGCTGGGCACCGTGATTGGGATCATCCCGGGCTCCTTCGTGTTCGCCTCGGTGGGCGCCGGCCTTGGCAGCGTGTTCGACACCAAGGCGGACTTCTCGCCGGCGAGCGCCCTGACACCCGAGGTGATCACCGCGCTCATCGGCCTCTCGGTGCTGTCGCTGATCCCGGTGGTCTACAAGAAGGTGAAAGCGGCCCGGCAGGACGGTTGATTCCCAACTGTTCTGATATCGCGCCTACCACACCTGCTCCGTCATTTCCTGCGAAAGCAGGCGTCCATTGGCGGCGACCGTAGCTTTAAGAGTCGATTGGTTATCTGCGGAAGCTCAGCGCACCAACCAAGAATCCTGTGAATGTGGCACGTGTAAATGGATTCCTACTTTCGCAGGAATGACGGAGTGTGGGGGGCTTAGAGCTTTACCCGTTGCCGCACGCGCCAGCCGTTGCGCCGCAATCGGTCGAGCGTCCGGCGGCTGGCCACGCCGGTCAGTACCAGGTCCGCGGCCGGGCGCGGGGAGAGGGCGCGGCGCGCCTTGATCATCGCGCCCATGGCCTGGGCGGTTTCAGGCGTCCAGGCCAGATAGTCCGCTGGCATCAGTACGACAAGCTTGCCGCGCACGCGCACGGCCGGGACGCCGCCGAGCGATACGAAGCCGCGCACCGGCCGGATACGTGCGTGATAGGCGGCGATCATCTCGGCCCGCCGCCGCGTCGCGAACCCTGCGTCCTCGTTCGCGATCCCGGCTGCATAGGCCACGTAGACGTCACGGCCGCCGGCGCCGTCGAGCGCCTTCAGCGCGTCGACGATGATCGTCTTGTCGGTCGGCGTGAGATATTCGTTCGCCAGAAAGGCGTCGACGGTCGCGGGCTCCACCCCCATCTCAAGCAGCGCCGCCCGGTTGAGCCGGTTGAGCTGGCGCGCCGATTTGTCTCTCAGATCCCGCCTCAGCTTGTCGACGCGCTTGCCGACGGATATGGCGATGCTGGTGGGGCCCGTGACGAAGGCGAAGCCGACCCGGGTCGAGAGCTGCCCGGCGGCGCGGGCGCGGGCCAGGGCGGCGAGGGACCTGCGCAGTGGCTCGAAGCGCGTGTAGGGGTCGGCGCCGACCTCGGCGGCGATCTTGCGCTTGGCGTCGCTGAAGCCGGAGAGGCGGGCGACGAAGCCGTCGGGCCGGTGGCCCTTGGACTGGCCGGAGAACCCGCCGCCAATTCTCTTTGCAAAACGGCGCACGCCCTGCGCCGCGCCGCGTACGGTCTTCCCCGGCTGGGTGACCAGACGGAAGGCGCCGCGCGCGGGCGCGATGGCCGAGCCGCCGGCGGCCTTCAGATAGGTGCCGGGGACCTTGATCTCGTTCAGCTTGGCCAGGACGTCGAGCTCGCGGATGCGCAGGCGCAGGAGGTCGGTACCGCGCACGGGGAAGGTGCCGTAGTCCGTCTGGAGCCGATAGACGTTCAGAACGCCGTCATTCTCGACCCGGGAGGCGATCTCGTGATGCGGCCCGTTGCGCAGCGCTGCCGGCAGCACCTTGGCGGCGCTGAGGACCGGCGGTGCCTCGGCGCGGACGGGTGTGTCGACACAAACGGTCAGCGCGAGGGCAAGACCGCAAGGGATCAAAGCCTGTCGCAGCGCCGGGCTGACGGGGCGAGTGAGCTGGAGCGGCAATGGCATGTCGATGTGTTCTGTCGGTCCCTCAGTGCCCCGTCGGAGCGGCATGCGTTCATATCTTAGAGTGCACCCCATCCTGTTACGACACACTACGAAAAGTTCGTCGCGTTGGATTGGAGAATGCCCGAGACGCCGAGGCGCACGCGCCACTCTCCCAAGGAGACGCTGCATGGTGGCGAAAGCATGGCCGGCGGCCGCCTGCGGCTCGATCCCGCCACAGGGTGCGGCCACGAGGCGGCAGGGCGGCACTATGGGATGCTGGCGAGACGTCGTATCCTGGCGCCAGGCCCGCTTTGTTGTCACGGAACAAGGGATGCGGCGTGATGGTGGATGACGCGAAACGCGCAAGGCCGCGCGGGTCATTATCAATCGGACCTGCGATGCTCGCGGCGCTGACGGCAGCGGCGGTCGCCCTCAGCTTGCCGCCGGTAAAGGCTCAGACGAAGGCGGAGCAACCGTCGTGGGTCAAGCTGTGCGATACGACGGCGGTCGGGAAGATGTGTCTGACCTATCGAACGGTGCGCGACGAAGACACGGGCAAGGCTATGATTTCGGCGGCTCTGCGTGAGATCGACGGGCAGGACACGTCGCATTTCGTGGTCAATATGCCCTACGAGACGTTTGTTCCGGCAGACGTGCGGATCCGGATCGACGACGGGACACCAAGGCCCCTGACTTTCCAGAGCTGCAGCGCCTATGGCTGCGTGGCCGAACTGCCTGTGAGCCATGCGCTTCTCGGCGAGCTGCGAACGGGCGCCAATGTCGTGGTCACAGCCACCGGCGGCGGGTGGGCGGTACCGCTCTCCATTCCGCTACTCGGGTTTGCGCAGGCTCATGACGGCCCCGCCGACGCCAGTAGGTCTGAAAGGCGCAGAGGGATCGGGGACCGGGAGCTCGAGTATCGCTCGATTCCGTACAATCCCCTGCTGCCCAGGCATCGACCCGTCCGCCCGAACCCGAAGGGTTGAACAACGCCATTTCCTGCGGGCCAGTCGGCCTCAACCGGCGGATGACGCCGCTTGGCCCGCCGCAAGCCCTTCCTTCACCGTCTCCAACGTATTGGCCAGATGGCGCTTCAGAATGCGGGCGAGCGCGGCGCCGTCGCGGGCCTCCAGGGCCTCCAGGATTTGCTCGTGCTCGGCCACGGCCTCGGCCCAGCGGTCGGCGGAGATGTTGGCGATGTAGCGGGCGCGCCGGATGCGGCCGGCGAGGCCGCGATAGGCGGTGGCGAGCGTCTGGTTGCGCGCGGCGTCCAGCAGGGCCTCGTGGATCTGCTGGTTGAGCCGGAAATAGGCGCTGAGGTCGCCGCGCTCGTGATGCTCGACCATGGCCTGGTGCAGCGACCGGATCTCGGCGATCTCCGCGTCGGTGATGTGGGCGCAGGCCATCTCGCCCGAGAGCGCTTCGAGCGCGCCCATCACCGGGAAGGCCTCCTCGAGGTCCGCCAGGGTGACTTCGGAGACCATGGCGCCCCGGTTCGGCGTCAGGGTCACGAGGCCTTCCGAGGCCAGTACCTTCAAGGCTTCTCTGAGCGGCGTGCGGGAGACGCCGAAGCGGTCGCACAGGTCCTTCTCCGGCACCTTGTCGCCGGGCTCGAGATCACCGTGGATGATCATCTGGCGCAGCCGCTCCAGCAGCTCGTCGTGGAGGGTGCGCCGCACGATCGGCGTGTCCGGCGCCGGGGCCGTGCGATCGCGGTCGTCGAGGGTGGCGGTCGTGTCCCGGTCCATGGGTTCACCTCGCTCTTTTTGTGGTCGGATCTTTCAAGGCAGCGTCCAGCACCTCGGCCGCGTGGCGCGCCGTGCGTCCCGCGCCGTCCTGGATCTGATGCCGGCAGGAGAAACCGTCCGCGACCAGCATCGCGTCCGTATCGGCTTTCCGCACCGCCGGCAGCAGCGACAGCTCGCCCATGGCCATGGACATGTCGTAGGTGTCGGCGCCGTAGCCGAAGGCGCCTGCCATGCCGCAGCAACTCGACTGGACGGTCTCGACCTCCGCGCCCGGGATCAGCTTGAGCGCGGTCTCGACGGCGCCGAGCGCCGCGAACGCCTTCTGGTGGCAGTGGCCGTGGAGCAGGATCGGCCGGTTCAGCGCCTTCAACGGCAGCTTGAGCCGGCCAGCCGCCTGCTCGCGCGCCAGGAACTGCTCGAACAGCATGGCATGGTCGCCGAGTCCCTCGGTGCGGGGACCGGGCAATAGGGACGGTACCTCGTCATGCAGAGCGAAGAGACAGCTCGGCTCCAGCCCGACGATGGGCACCTCCGCCTCCAGGAAGGGCGCCAGCGCCGTCACCAGCCGGTCGGCCTCGCGCCGCGCCTCCTCGACCAGTCCCACCGAGAGATAGGTGCGGCCGCAGCAGAGCGGCCGGCCCCGGGCGGCGGCCAGGTCCACGCGATACCCGGCGGCGGTGAGCACACGGATGGCGGCGCGCACCGTCTCCGGCGCGAAATAGCGGTTGAAGGTATCGACGAACAGCGCCACCGGCGCGCCGTCCTCGGGCCCGAAGGGTCCGGTCGCCTTGAAGGCGTCGTAGCGCCAGCGGGGCAGGGGGCGCTTGGCGGAGAACCCGGTCCAGCGCTCGCTCAGCCCGGCCAGTCCGGGCAGGCGGTCGCGCAGGTTGAGCAGCCAGGCGACGCACCGGGCCCAGGGCGCGTAGCGCGGCAGCTCGGCGACCAGGCGGTCGTGCAGCGTGACGCCCTCGCGTTTCGCCACCGCGTGCTGCACCTCGAGCTTCATCTTGGCCATGTCGACGCCGGTCGGGCATTCCCGGCGGCAGGCCTTGCAGGAGACGCAGTACTTCATCGTCTCCTTCATGGCGGGTGAGGTCAGGGCGTCGCGCCCGAGCTGGCCGGAGATGGCGAGCCTCAGCGTGTTGGCCCGCCCGCGGGTGACGTCGCGCTCGTTGCGGGTGACGCGGTAGGAGGGACACATGACGCCCGCGTCGAGCTTGCGGCAGGCGCCGTTGTTGTTGCACATCTCGACGGCGCCCTGGAAGCCGCCGCCCGCGCCTGTATAGCCGGACCAGTCGAGAACGGTCTTCATCTCCGGGACCGTGTAATCGGGCTTGTAGCGGAACAACGTGCGGTCGTTCATGGCCGGCGGGCGCACGATCTTGCCCGGGTTCATGCGCCCTGCGGGATCGAAGCGGTCCTTCACCGTCTCGAACATCTCGACCGTGTCGTCGCCATACATGGGCCGGTGGAACTCGGAGCGCACCAGCCCGTCGCCGTGCTCGCCGGAATGGGCGCCCTTGTATTCGCGCACCATCTCGAACGCCTCCTCGGCGATGGCGCGCATCGTCTCGGCGTCCTTCTCCAGTTTCAGGTTGAGCACGGGGCGCACATGCAGGCAGCCGACCGAGGCGTGGGCGTACCAGGTGCCGCGCGTGCCATGCGCCTCGAAGACCTCGGTCAGGCGCTCCGTATAGTCCGCCAGATGCTCCAGCGGTACCGAGCAGTCCTCGATGAAGGAGACCGGTTTGCCGTCGCTCTTCATGGACATCATGATGTTGAGGCCCGATTTGCGGACCTCCCAGACCGCCTTCTGGAACTCCGCCCCGATGGCCTCGACGACGCTGTTCTTGTGGCCAAGATCGGCCATCAGCTCGTCCAGCAGCTTCAGCCTTCGCAGGTTCTCGACCTGGTTGTCCTCGGCGAACTCGGTGAGCAGAAGCGCTTCCGGCTCGCCGCGCACGGCGCGGTCGATGGTGGCGCGGAACATGGGGATCTCGCGGGCCAGGTCCATCAGCGTGCGGTCGACCACCTCGACCGCCACCGGCTCCAGCTCGACGATGTGCTGGGCCGCCTCCATGGCCGCCCGGAAGGTCGGGAAGTGGCAGATGCCCAGCGCCTTCGCTTTCGGCACGGGCGCCAGCTTCAGCTCGATCGCCCGCGAGACGGCCAGCGTGCCCTCGGAGCCGACGAGAAGCTGCGCCAGGTTGATCGGCTCGCCATTGGCCACGAGGGCATCGAGGTTGTAGCCGCCGACCCGGCGCGACACCTCCGGATAGGCCTCCGCGATCCGCTTGGCCTTGCGTTTCCCGAGCGCCAGCATGTCGGTCATCAGCTCAGCGGCCGGGGAGGGGGCGTTGATGCGGTCGAGCTCCGCGGGCACCTCGCCGAAGCGCGCCTCGCTGCCGTCCGCCAGCAGCGCGTCGATGGCGATCACCCGGTCGCGCATGATGCCGTAGCGCAGGGAGCGCGTGCCGCAGGAGTTGTTGCCCGCCATGCCGCCAATGGTGGCGCGGCTCGACGTAGAGACGTCGACCGGGAACCAGAGCTCGTGGGCCTTGAGCTGCTTATTCAGGTCGTCGAGGACGATCCCCGGCTGCACGACGCATGTCATGGCCTCGGCATCGACGGACAGCACGTTGCTCAGATACTTGGAGAAATCGACAACGAGGGCGCGGCCGACCGTCTGGCCGCTCTGCGAGGTGCCGCCGCCGCGGGGCAGGAGCGGCAGGTCCTCGGCGTGGGCGATCTCGACAATGGCCTGCAGGTCCGCGTCGGTCTTCGGGATCACGATGCCAAGCGGTTCGATCTGGTAGATCGAAGCATCCGTGCTGTAGCGGCCGCGGCTGAAGGCGTCGAACAGCACCTCGCCCTGAATGGCGGTTTCCAGCCGTTTTTGCAGCGCCTCGCGTTCCGCGCTTGACATGGATATTGCATTCATAATTCAATATTACACCAGAGAGACGCAAAGCAGCAAGTCCGGGACGCGCCTGCCGGAAGCCGGGGCGTGGTGCTAGAATTGCTGCAATTCGGGTTGGATCAGACCAAGGAGGCGCCGCCATGGCACGCACAGCAGGCCGCCATTTTCTTCAGATTCCCGGGCCCACCAACGTCCCGGACCGTGTCCTGCGGGCGATCGACATGCCCACCATGGACCATCGCGGCCCGGAGTTCGCGCGGCTCACCAAGAAGGTCCTGGCGGACGTCAAACACATCTTCAAATGCGAAGGCCCGGTGATCGTCTACCCGTCCTCGGGCACCGGCGCCTGGGAGGCGGCGTTGGTCAACACCCTGTCGCCGGGCGACCGGGTGCTGATGTACGAGACCGGCCATTTCGCCACGCTCTGGCGTGGCATCGCCGACAAGCTCGGTCTGATCCCCGAGTTCATCGAGAGCGACTGGCGGCGCGGCGCCGACCCGGAGGCCATCGGCGCGCGGCTCGTCGAGGACACCGCCCACGAGATCAAGGCCGTCTGCGTCGTCCATAACGAGACCTCGACCGGCTGCACCTCGCGCATCGGCGAGATCCGCGCGGCACTCGACAAGGCCGCCCATCCGGCGCTCTTGATGGTGGACACGATCTCGTCGCTCGCCTCCATCGACTACCGACACGACGAATGGGGCGTGGACGTCACCGTGGCCGGCTCCCAGAAGGGGCTGATGCTGCCGCCGGGCCTCGCCTTCAACGCAGTCAGCGAAAAGGCCTTGAAGGCGTCGGAGCAATCGGCGCTGCCCAAGTCCTATTTCGGTTGGGCCGAGATCCTGGCCGCGAACGAGACCGGCTTCTTCCCCTACACACCCGCGACCAACCTCATCTACGGGCTCGCGGAAGCGGTGGACATGCTGCTCGAGGAGGGGCTTGACGCCGTCTTTGCCCGCCACGACCGGCACGCCGAGGCAACGCGCCGAGCCGTCAGGGCCTGGGGCCTTGAGATCCTCTGCGTCGAGCCGAAGGAGTACTCAAGCTCGCTAACCGCGATCCTGATGCCGGCGGGCGAGAGCGCCGACGCGGTCCGCCGCGTCGTGCTCGAGAACTACGACATGTCGCTGGGCACGGGCCTCGGCCGCGTCGCCGACAAGGTGTTCCGCATCGGGCATCTGGGCGATTTCAACGACCTGACGCTGCTCGGAACCCTGGCGGGCGTGGAAATGGGGCTGCGCCTTGCCGGCGTCTCCCATCAGTCCGGCGGCGTGCAGGCGGCGATGGATTACCTGAGCAACGCCACCGATGCCGCCGAGACCGAGCCGGTGGCGGCAAGCCGCTGAGTACGAAGGACCTTTGCCCATGAGCGCCGAGACGATCGCCGTCGCCCGCGACGGCCACATCGCCACCGTCACCCTGAACCGGCCCGAGAAGCTGAACGCCATGACCAAGCCCATGTGGCAGCGTCTCGGCAAGGTCATGGCCGCGCTCTCGGCCGACGACGCTCTGCGCTGCGTCGTTCTGCGCGGCGCCGGCGGCAAGGCCTTCTCGCCTGGCAACGACATCTCCGAGTTCGAGACCGACCGCTCGAATGCCGCCCAAGCCAAGGCTTATGGCGAGCTGCTGCACGTGGCGCTGGGCGCCCTGAAGGACTGCCGTCACCCGACCGTGGCGCTGATCGAGGGTATCTGCGTCGGCGGCGGGCTGGAGATCGCGGCGCTCTGCGACATCCGCATCTGCGGCCAGTCGAGCCGCTTCGGCGTGCCCATCAAGCGCCTCGGCCTGGTGATGGCCTATCCGGAGATAGCCGGGCTGATCGATCTGGTGGGCAAGTCGGCGGCGCTTGAGATCCTGCTCGAAGGCGAGGTTTTCGGCTCGGACAAGGCGAAGGACATGGGCCTCGTCAACCGGGTGGTGCCCGACGCCGAGGTGGAGCGCGACGCCTACGAGACGGCGCAGAGGATCGCCGACGGCGCGCCGCTGGTGGCGCGCTGGCACAAGGCCTTCGCGCGCCGGCTGGCCGATCCCAAGCCGCTGAGCGGGAAGGAGCTGGACGAGGGCTTCGCCTGCTTCGACACCGAGGATTTCCAGATCGGCTATAAGAGCTTCCTGGCAAAGACGAAACCGGATTTCGTGGGACGTTGACATGGGCGTTGAACGCAAGGGTCCGCTGACCGACCTCAAGGTCCTGGAGCTGGCGCATATCATGGCGGGCCCGGCCTGCGGCCTGATGCTCGCGGATCTCGGCGCCGACGTCATCAAGGTGGAAAAGGCCAAGGGCGGCGACGACTCTCGCCGTTTCCTGCCGCCGGACATCGAGGGCGAGTCGGCGGCCTTCATGATGATGAACCGCAACAAGCGTGGCATCGCCCTCGACCTCAAGCACGAGCGCGGGAAGGAGATCCTGCTGCGCCTGGTGCGGGACGCCGACGTTCTGATCGAGAACTACCGGCGCGACACCATGGAGAAGCTGGGCCTGGGCTACGACCGTTTGGCCGAGATCAATCCGGGGTTGATCTATTGCGAGGTCTCGGGCTTCGGCCGCACCGGCCCCTATGCCGACCGTGGCGGCTTCGATCTGGTGGCCCAGGGCATGTCGGGCCTGATGGCGGTCACGGGCGAGGGGCCCGGACGGCCGCCGGTCAAGGTGGGCGCCCCGGTCACCGACATCAACGCCGGCACGCTCGCCGCCATGGGCGTCATCGCGGCCTATGTGGAGAAGTTGAAGACCGGGCGCGGCCAGCGCGTCGACACCTCCCTCTTCGAGGCCGGCATCACGCTCTCCTACTGGCAGTCCGCCATCTGCTTCGCCACCGGCGAATCCCCGGGTCCGATGGGCTCTGCCCATCCGCTCAATGCACCCTATCAGGCAATCCAGACCCGGGACGGCTGGCTGAATATCGGCGCAGCCAATCAGGCCAACTGGGAGCGCATGCTGGCCGTCATCGGTGCCGAGGAGCTGAACGCGGACGAGCGGTTCTCGGACAATGCCCGCCGCATGGCCAATCTGGACGCGCTGATCGAGGTGCTGACGCTCCGCTTCAAGACCAGGACCACGGCCGAGTGGCTGGCGGAGCTGGAGGCCGCGGGCGTGCCGGCCGGTCCGGTTCTCTCCGTCAAGGAGATGCACCAGGACCCCCAGGCCATCGCCCGGGAGATGGTGCCGGAGGTCGAGCATCCGGTCGCCGGCCGGGTCAAGACCATCGGGCTACCGGTGAAGCTCTCCGAGACGCCGGGCGGCGTGGTGCGTGCGGCGCCTCTGCTCGGCGAGCACACGCGCGAGGTCCTTGCCGAGGCCGGATATGCGGGCGGCGAGATCGACGATCTGCTGTCCTGTGGCGCTGCTGTCGCGGCCGAGACGGTCGAGGACCTGCCGCTCTCGGCTGCCGCTGCCTCCTGACCTTGCAGGCCTTGAAACCTTCGATTCACTGATTCCTAAGACTCTCAGGGAAGAGTCGCCAAGCGCGTCCGGGCTCGACCCGGGCCGGTGCTTGGCGTGTCGTATCGCGTCTCGGGGACAGTATATTGAGTATCCTGCGTATTTTCCCGATGGGGCCACTGGCCTCGAAGGGCCTGATCGGGGCTGTTGCGCTCCTGACGGCCATGGCCGTGCTGATCGCTGCCTGCTCGAAGTCCGAGCGCGGGCCTAAGCTCGGCAAGCGCGTCATCCCCTTGGGCCAGCCGGTGCCGAAGGGCGGCGGCCACTACAAGGTCGGCAATCCCTACCAGATCAACGGCCGCTGGTATCGCCCGAAGGAGGTCCGCTCCTACGACCGCGTCGGCGTCGCGTCCTGGTACGGTGAGCTGTTCCATGGCCGCCATACCGCCAATGGCGAGATCTACGATATGACGGCCCTGACGGCGGCGCATCCGACGCTGCCGCTGCCGGTCTATGCCAAGGTGACCAACCTGGCCAACGGCCGCTCCCTGGTGGTGCGTGTCAACGACCGCGGACCCTACGCCCATGACCGCATCATCGACATGTCGCAGCGCTCGGCCCAGATCCTCGGCTTCGAGCGCCAGGGCACGGCCCGGGTGCGCGTAACTTATCTGGGCAAGGCGCCGCTCAACGGCGACGACTCTTACGAGCGGCGCTATCTGGCCAACCAGCGCTGGTCGCGCCAATACGCGGCAAACAAGGCCCGGAAGCCGCGCCCACGGGCTGTGGCGTCGGTGCCGGCGCGCAAGCCGAGAACGGCCACGGTCGCTCGCACGCCGCGCGTCCAGCCGCGTCCCATGACCGTGGCCACGGTCTCGCGGACGCTGCCGACGGCCGCCGACGGTCTGATCTTCGTGCAGGCCGGGTCCTTCCGCAGCCGGGAGAGCGCCTACGCGGTCAAGCAGCGGCTCGCAAGCCTCGGCTCGGCTTACGTCTTCCCGGCGGAGGTCTCCGGCCAGATCTTCTATCGCGTACGGCTCGGCCCCTATCAGTCGCGCGCTGCGGCCGCAGGCACCCTCGACAGGGTACGGGCGGCCGGCTCGCCCGGCGCCAGGATCGTCAGGAACTAGGGCTGATTCCTCCAAACGGCAGGTGACGGGGCGTGGTGCTCGACGTGCCGCGCCCGTCCTTGATGCGTTGCCTGAAGCCTCCGGAATTGGCAACATGCCGACTCACGGCGGTGCACGTCCCGGGCGGGAGGGCAAAGCGCTCGACGCCCATGCGCTGCCTCGATCAGGAGGTGCCGCGTGTCGCGCAACGCAGGTCTCTGGTTGATGTCCGGGAGCCTGGTGGCTCTGCTGATGTTCGTGCCGGTGCCGGGCTCGGCCCAGGACGACGGCGGGCCGTCGGCTGACGTTTCCGTCCCGCAGTCGAGCGAGGCCGACGAGCAGCGTGCCGCCGCCCGCCTCCTTACGGCCATCGACGACATTCTGAACGAGGCTGCCGAACAGCGGCACGACGCCCGGCGCCTGCCGAGCGAGGACGATTTCCTCGTCAGTCCGCTCTGGCGGGAGACGCGGGAGGAGCGCCAGCGCAAGATCCGCAAGCTGCTCGACGCGGCGCTGGATCTCGTCACCGACGTCCCCCTCGTC
>JAKSBI010000272.1 GCA_022361215.1 Hyphomicrobiales bacterium
ATATCTCCACTGCGAATATTGACAGGCCAAAACTCTGGCCCCATGCTTGCCGCACTGCCCGAACAAAAACACAAAGGCGGGAAGAATTAACGAATAAACTCAATCGTCTAAGGGAAATCCAGGGAGGAAACCCGTGACTCCAGCACGCACGACCTTTGCGATCAGCGCTGCCGCAATCCTGTTGGCGACGGCGGCCCAGGCCGGCGACATCAAGCTGCCGAGCCAGATAACATGGACGGCCTACGGCACCACCTCGACCGGCTATCAGCAGTCCGTGGCCATCGGCAACGTGCTGAAGCAGAAATACGGCACCCAGCTCAACATCAAGACGGGCAAGAACGACGTCGCCCGCATGCTGCCGCTGAGGGCGCGCAAGGCGGATTTCTGCGCTTGCGGCATCGCGTTCTACTTCGCCCAGGAAGGCGCCTTCATGTTCGGCAAGAAGACCTGGGGCCCGCAGCCGATCTCCCTGGCGTTCGCCAGCATCGGCGGCGCCGGCATCGGCCTCGCCGTGGCCAAGGACACCGGCGTCACGTCCTACAGCGACCTGAAGGGCAAACGGGTGGCCTGGGTGCGCGGCGCACCGGCGCTGAACCAGAACGCCACCTCCTTCCTGGCCTATGGCGGGCTCACCTGGAGCGACGTCAAGAAGGTCGAGTTCGGCGGCTACAAGGACTCCATCAACGGCATCATCAACGGCCAGGTGGATGCCGGCATCTCCTCCACCATCTCGCCCCACGCCAAGCGCATCGAAGCCTCGCCGCGCGGCCTGATCTATCCGCAGATGGACCACACCGACAAGACCGCCTGGGCCCGCATGAACGCCGTCGCCCCCTGGGCGCAGCCGCACAAGGCGACGGTCGGCGCCACCATGAACGCGGACAATCCCTGGAGCGGCTCCGGCTACTTCTACCCGGCGCTCGTCACCAACAACGACATGTCGGAAGAGACCGTCTACGGCCTCGTCAAGGCCATGGACCAGAGCTACGGCGACTTCAAGGGCTCGGCCCCGGGCGTCGACGGCTGGCACAAGGACCGGCAGAACTTCCAGTGGGTGGTCCCCTGGCATCCGGGCGCCATCAAGTACTGGAAAGAGATCGGCAAGTGGAGCGACGCCGCCCAGGCCCATAACGACAAGCTGTTGCAGCGCCAGAGCGTGCTCGCCGCGGCCTGGACGGCCTACAAGGCCAAGCCCGAGGGCGACTTCGAGGCCGGCTGGATGAAGGCGCGGGCGGCGGCGCTGAAGAAGGCCGGCATGCCGGTGATCTTCAACTGATCGCACGCCCGAGCTAGAGCGCACGCCCGTGACCGCCCGGGCAGGCGAAGGCAAGGCGGCGGTGGCGGAGGTCTCCCGCCACCGCCGGCCGTCGGGACTCTGGCACAAGGCGCTGCTGACCGCATCTGCGCTGGCCATCCTGCTGTCGGCCTATCAGATGTTCAACGTCGGCAGCTTCCTGATGGACGGCTCCAATCTCGGCGGCGTCCCGCTGGCGCTCGGCCGCGCCCTCGGCATCAACCTCAACCTCCTCGGCCTGCAGTATCTCTACTGGCTGCTGTTCCTGCTGCTGCCGTTCGTCTTCGTCTACTGGCCGGCCCATGCCGGCGCGGCACGGGACCGCGTGCCCTGGTACGACATCGTGCTGTTCGCCCTGACGGCCTTCACCTGCGTCTACTTCGTCATGCAGGGCAGCCGCATCCTCGACGAGGGCTGGGAGTACGAGGTGCCGGAGGACGCGGTCGAGGCGCAGTACCTGGCCTACCTGCTCTGGGCGCTGGTGCTGGAGGCGACACGGCGCGCCGGCGGCACCGCGATCTTCGTGATCGTGGCGCTGTTCTCGGTCTATCCCTTCTTCGCGGACCAGCTCCCGGGGCTGCTGCTCGCGTCCTCGCCCGACTGGACCGAGATCGGCAACCGCATGGCCATGAGCAACGAGGCGATCTTCGGCATTCCGATGCGCGCCTTCGGCACC
Source organism: Hyphomicrobiales bacterium (assembly GCA_022361215.1). Classification (GTDB taxonomy): domain Bacteria; phylum Pseudomonadota; class Alphaproteobacteria; order Rhizobiales; family Methyloligellaceae; genus JAKSBI01. The sequence continues at coordinate 1,971 of JAKSBI010000272.1, forward strand.
CTGGTCATCGGGTTCTTGATCTTTGGCGTCGCATTGCAGCACACGGGCGGCGGCTCGTTCTTCCTGAACCTCGCCTTCTCGCTCTTGGGACATGTGCGCGGCGGGCCGGCGAAGGTGGCCATCTTCGCCAGCGGCCTGATGGGCTCCATGAGCGGCAGCGTCGTCACCAACGTGCTGACCACGGGCGTGATGACCATCCCCACGATGAAGCGCGTGGGCTTCCGCCCGGCCTATGCCGGCGGCGTCGAGACCTGTGCGTCGACCGGCGGCGTGCTGATGCCGCCGATCATGGGCGCCACCGCCTTCGTCATGGCGCTCTTTCTCGAAGTGCCCTACCGGGACGTGGCCATCGCGGCGGTGATCCCGTCGGTGCTCTACTATTTCGGCCTGTTCATGCAGATCGACGCCTATGCGGCGCGCAACGGCCTCAAGGGCCTGCCGCCCGAGGACATGCCGAGCCTGCGCCGGACCATGAAGGAGGGCTGGTATTTCATCGCGGTGTTCGCGCTCCTGATCTGGATGCTGGTGTTCCTGAACCAGGAGACCATCGCGCCCTACTACGCCTCGGCGCTGCTGATCCTGCTCAATCAGATCTTCCCCTACCACCGCTGGACCTGGGCGAAATTCTGGGACTTCGTGGCGTCGGTGGGCAAACTCTTCGCGGAGCTGGCGGCACTGCTCGCGGGCATCGGCCTGATCGTCGGCGCGCTGGTCGTCACCGGCAAGATCGGCAACCTGGCGAGCGACCTTCTGGCGCTCGCGGGCGGCTCCGTGATGATCCTCCTGCTGATGGGCGCCTTCACCAGCTTCGTGCTCGGCATCGGCATGACCGTGACCGCGGCCTATGTGTTCCTGGCCATCGCGCTGGCGCCGGCGCTGATCAAGGGCGGCATGAACCCGATGTCGGTGCACATGTTCATCTTCTACTGGGGCATGCTGAGCTTCATCACGCCGCCCGTGGCGCTCGGCGCCTATGCGGCCGCGCCCATCGCCAAGGCGCGGCCCATGCGGACCGGCTTCGAGGCCATGCGGCTCGGGAGCATCATCTACTTCATCCCGTTCTTCTTCGTCTTCGACCCGGCCTTCATCTGGCAGGGCCCGGTGGAGCAGACCGCCTTCCTGTTCGTGCAGGCGACCATTGGCATCCTGTTCGTGGCCGGCGCGCTGCAGGGCTACCTGCTGTTCGTCGGCACGGTCAGCGACGGCCCGGTCGGCCTCGTCGCGCGCCTGCTCCTCGCCGTCGGCGGCATCGCGCTCGCCATGCCCGGCAACGACGTCGTCGGCCTGTCCAACGGGGAGCTCGCCCTCTATGCGGCGGCGCTTATCGCTGTCGGAATCGGCATCGGTCTCGTCGACCGGCGCAATCAGGCGGTGCCGGAAGGGGCGGACTGACATCGGCGACATTAGAGCATGTCTTTTGTCCCGAAACCGGTATCCACTTTCGGGAGACATGCTTTAGCGCCGGCAATGGCCGGCGCGCGGTTGAACTCTGTCGTCCCAGGCGGCAAACATGCACCATTGGACATCGATGAGAGCGGGATGGCATCGCCGGTGCAGGGCAAGAAGGGCAAAGCGTCTTCCGGACGCGAGGAGAAGAAGGACTACCGCTTCATGACCGCGCTGGCCCGCGGTCTTTCGGTGCTGCATGCCTTCGGGCCCGACAACCGCCCCCTCGGCAACGCCGAGATCGCGGAGCGCGTCGGCCTGGCCAAGCCGACGGTGTCGCGGGTCACCTTCACCTTGACCAAGCTCGGCTATCTCAAACATCTCGAGGACTTGCGCAAGTATCAGCTCGGTCCCGGCGTGCTCACGCTCGGCTACGACGTGATGGCGCAAATGGAGATCAGGGACATCGCCCGCCCCTATATGCAGGAGCTGGCGGACTACGCGGACGCCTCCATCTATCTCGGCATTCCGAGCGGCCTGGAGATCATCTATATCGAAGCCTGCCGCACCCCCGCGTCGATGGCCATCAGGCTCGGCGTGGGCTCGCGCATTCCGCTGCCCAACACCGGAATGGGCCGCGCCTATCTGGCAGCCCTGCCGGACGACGCGCGCGAACGGCTGATGCCGGATCTGGCCGAGCAATACGGCAAGGACTGGCCGAAGGTCCGGCGCGCCATGAACAAGGCGATCAAGCTGGCGCGCGAGCGCGGCTTCGCCATGACCGTCGGCGAATGGATCCCGGAAGCGAACTCGGCCGGCAGCGTCATCCGGCGTTCCGACGGCTATCCCGTCTACGCCCTCAATGTCGGCGGACTGCGCTCGATCATCACCGAGGAGCGGCTGGAGAAGGATCTGGGACCGCGCGTTCTGGGCGTCGCCCGCCGGATCGAGCACGTGGCCCGCGGGCTGCTGTCCTCGGCCTAGAGCCTGTCGCGATCATTCTGATTCGCGCCATTGCTCTAGTTCTTTGTTGAAGCATGTCTTTTTCCCGAAACCGGTATCCACTTTCGGGAGACATGCTTTAGGGTCTGTTGAGATTCACGTTGCGGACCCGAGAGATCGGCGACGTCGCGGCCCAGCCTTCTCCGTCATTCCCGCGAAAGCGGGAATGACGACTGGGGGGCAGCGAGCCCCCTCAAGTCGAAGACGCCCTAGGGCCTGTTGTGAATCCTGATTCCTAGATCGCCATCGACTGGCCGCCATTGACGTCGAGCGAGGCGCCGGTGACGAAGCCGGCCTCTTCCGACGCCAGATAGGCGATGGCCGCCGCCACGTCCTCGACCTCCCCGTGCCGGCGGACCGGAATCGATTGCAGCACGCCCGCGCGCGTCTCCGGCGTCTGCCGCTCGGCCAGGAGGCCGCGGACGCGGGGCGTCAGGATGGCGCCGGGACAGACCGCGTTGCAGGTAATGCCATGGGGTCCGAACTCCTGGGCGATCTGAAGGGTCAACGCCTGCATCGCCCCTTTGGCGGCGACATAGTTGGCGCCGGCGAACAGGCTGCCGTAGCGGCCCGCCTTGGAGCCCATGTTGACGATGCGACCATAGCCGGCGGCGACCATGTGCGGCAGCACGGCGCGTGTCGTGCGCACGCAGGCGGCGACGTTGACCGCCATGACCCGCTCCCAGTCCTCGTCGGACTGGTCGAGGAAGCGGAACGGGGTGTGCAGCGAGCCGCCGATATTGTTGACCAGCACGTCGATCCGGCCGCGCTCGGCGTGCAGCGTCTCGACGGCTCGGGCGATGGCGCCGCCGTCGGTCATGTCGAAGGCCCGCGTCCCGACCTCGAGGCCGCGCTCGGCGGCGGCCGCCTCGGCGCCGGCCAGCGCGTCGGCGTCGCGGTCCCAAACGGTCACGGCCGCCCCCTCGCCGGCCAGGCGCAGGGCGACGCCGAGGCCGACGCCGCTGCCCGCGGCGGTGATCAGGGCCGCGCGGCCCTCAAAGCGGCGCATTGTCCACGGCTCCATGATGGCCCGCCTCGACATCGACCTTGGCATCGATCACGACCGGGCCGCCCATGCGGTGCGCCTCCTCGAGGGCATCGCGGATCTCGTCCTTATGATAGACGCGCAGGCCCTTGCCGCCCATGCCTTCCGCCACGGTGACGAAATCGACATCGGCGAAGTCCACGGCCAGCCGGCTGTCGCCGAGATTGTCGCGCACCATGCCGAGCCCCGCATTGTTCGAGACCAGGAACACGGCCGACAGGTCCCGCTGCACGCAGGTGCCGATCACCTGCAGGGTCATCATGAAACCGCCGTCGCCCGCCAGGCAGGTCACGCGCTTCTCCGGATGCACCAGCTTGGCGGCGGCCGCGGCCGGGCCGCCCCAGCCCATCACGCCGGTGCCGCCGGGCACCAGCAGTTGCCCGGCACCGGGCATCCGCAGGCCGAAGGTGGACCAGATCCGGTTGGCGCCCGCATCGAGCGTCAGCAGGTCGTCGGGCGAGAGGAAGTCCTGCAACGCGCGCACGATGTCGGTGTGGTGCACGGTCCCCTGGGCGGAGGGCAGGTCGGCCAGCTCATGGTATCCGGTGCGCTCCTTCAGGGACCGGATGGCGGCGACGCGCCGGTCTCTGTCCCGAGGCGACAGGCCGATGTCCGCCAGCATGGCAATGGCATCCCCGACGTCGCCGGTGATGGCCAGGTCCACGGGATAGACCCAGCCGGCGTTTCTCGGATCGACGTCGATCTGGACGAGCGTCTGCTCGCCGGGCCGGATCATCTCCGGGTCGCGGAAGCGGGTGTAGTCGGGCCCCATGCTCGCCCCCAGAATGACCACCAGATCGGCCGCGGCCACCGCGCGGTTGGCCGTGGGCATCCCCCAGGTGCCGAGCATGCCGACGGCCACGTCGGAGGTCTCGGCAACCGCGCCCTTGGCGTTGTAGCTGGTGGCCACGGCGATGCCCGCCTGCTCGGCCAGGTCCTGCAGCGCCCGGCCCGTCCGGGACATCAGGACGCCGTTGCCCGCAACGATCGCCGGACAGCGCGCCTCGTCGATCAGCGTCGCCAGCCGCTCCATGGCGGCGCGATCCGGGCGAGCCGGCGTATAGGCCAGATAGCCCTCGCTGGGGTAGAGGACCGGCTTGGCCGGTTCGGGCACCTCCTGGCGGATGATCGATGTCTTCATGATCACGGCCGCCGGGCCGGTGCGCGGCAGCGAAGCGTGCTTGACCGCCATCTGCGTGCCGAACACCGCCTCCTCCGGCGTCGTGGCGTAGGTGCAGTATTTGGTGATCGGCTTCAGCGACGCCATGGCGTCGGCCCCACCATAGTCGCCGGTCATGGTCTGATAGACGCCGTGCTGCCCGTATCCGTCGTAGTCGGAGGTCTCGGTCAGCACGACCATCGGCGCCCCCGAGAAATGGGCCTCAAGAATCCCGATACCGCCGATGGTGGTGATCCAGGGGCCCTGACCCATCAGCACGGCCGGCCGGCCGGTCAGCCGCCCGGTCACCTGCGCCATCACCGAGGCGATCCACTCATTCCGCGTCAGCACCACATCGAAGGCGTCCCGGCGGTCGTAGAACGCCGGCAAGGACCAGGTGATGCCCAGCCCCGGCAAGGTGAACGCCCGCGTGACGCCGGCTTCGATCAGCGTATCGACCACGAGCTCATTCGTCTTGGGCATGTCGTCCCTCTCCACCTTCGTCGTCGTTTCGGGAAGCGCACCGACGGACCTGGCTCAGCCCGCGGACGCCATCGGCTCGGACCGCGGGCGCCGCGCCCGCCCCGTGCTCTTCCGATCGCCGGTCGCGTCCGGGTCGCCCCCCCATCGTCCGGGCCTGCTTAGCACCATCTTCTATTTTTTGGAATTAAATTTCAAAAATTGCAATCCGGTGGGGAGACATGTATGGTCCGCGCCACTAGAAAACAGCTTCTCGATTTCGGGCTGGACGGACCGGAGCCGAAATCGAGCTCGCATGGAGGAACGCTCGACATGGATCGCAGAACGTTTGCGCTGGCCGGCGCTCTGGTTCTGGCACTCGCTGCCCCCGCACAGGCCTTTCCCGACAAGCCGGTCACGATCATCGTGCCGTTCAAGGCCGGTGGCGGCACCGACATCACCACGCGCACCCTCGCCGGGCCGATGGCCAAGGCGCTGGGCGCCGAGATCGTCGTCCGGAACGTCGCCGGCGCCGGCGGCACGATCGGGGCCGCAGAGACGGCCCGCGCCAGGGCCGACGGCTACACCGTCGGGATGATCCCGGTCGGGCCGATGACGACCCAGCCGCATCTGCGCAAGCTGCCCTACGCCCCGGACTCCTTCGACTACATCTGCCAAGCCTATTCGGCGCCGTCGTCCCTGGTGGTCCGCAAGGACTCGAAATTCGGCAGCCTCAAGGACATGATCGACTACGCCAAGGCCAATCCGGGCAAGCTGAACTACGGCATTCAGGCCGTCGGCTCGATCCCCCATGTGGCGGGGCTGGGCATTGTCGAGGCCTCCGGCGCCAAGCTCGAGTTCATCCCGTTCAAGGGCAGCGCGCCGACCTTCAAGGCGATGCTGGACGGCACCGTCGACATGTTCGTGGCGCACATCTCCTTCCTGACCCGCAACGCGGATCAGGTGAAATCCATCGCCATGCTCATGGACCACCGCGTCGACACGGCCAAGGACCTGCCGACGGCCAAGGACCAGGGCTTCGACCTGCATTTCCCGATCTGGGGCGGGCTGGTGGCGCCGAAAGGCATCCCGGCCGAAGCGCGCGCCAAGCTGGAGACGGCCTGCGAGACCGGCATGACATCGGAGGCTTTCGGCGCGCGCATGGCGCAGCTGCGCATGCCCGTCACCCATCTGGGCGGAGACGCTTTCAAGGCGTTCGTGCAGAGCGAGTTCGCCAAGAACGAGAAGCTGCTGCGCCAAGCCGGCCTGAAGAAGGACTGACCAGAAGAACGCTCGGGAGAGGCCGCGGCCTCTCCCGGGTCTCGCGGGAGGTCGACGATGGCCCGGATCTCATGGACGAGCGTGATCGGTGGCGTCGCGCTTCTGCTGACGGCGTTTCTCTACCACCACACATTCGACGAGGCCTATGCCGTGTCCGCCGTCACGGCGGGACGGGGCCCGGTCTTCTTTCCCCGCATCGTGCTCGGCGCGATGCTGGTGCTGTCGCTGGCCGTGATCTATGAGGGCCGCAAGGAAGCCCTCGCGCCCGTCGCGCCGCGGCAGCTCCTGCTGGTGGGAGCGGCACTGGGCCTGACCGGCCTCTATATCGCGGCGATCATGACGGCGGGCTTCCTGATCGCGACGACCGTCTTCGTTTTCGCGCTGCCCTGGCTGCTCGGCTACCGCAACATGATGGTGATCGGGGTCATGACGGCGGTCTATCCGGTGGCCGTCTGGTACGTCTTCGAGCGACTGTTCAAGATCGTGCTGCCCGCGTCGCCCTGGCTCGACGCGTTCTAGGCCGCGGGTCTCCGGAACCAGCTCACATGGAAGCGCTCTCTCTCGGACTGGAGCACGTGCTGACCCTTCCCGTGGCCGTGGCCCTCTTGGCGGGCACGGTCCTCGGCGTCTTCGTCGGCGCGCTCCCGGGACTGGGGTCGGTGATCGGCATCACCATGATCCTGCCCTTCACCTTCACGATGGGTCAGATCCCCGCGCTCGCGCTGATGCTCGGCGTCTATTGCGGCTCGGTCTATGGCGGCTCCATCTCCGCCATTGTCATCAACACGCCGGGAACGCCGCAGGCCGCGGCCACGGCGCTCGACGGCTTCCCGCTCGCCAAGCGCGGCGAGGCGGACCTGGCCATCGGCTGGGCCACGAGCGCCTCGGTGATCGGCGGGCTGTTCTCGGTCGGGGTGCTGATCCTGGCGGCGCCGGAGCTTGCGGCCTTCTCGCTGAACTTCACGGCCATCGAGTATTTCGCCCTCGGCCTGTTCGCGCTGATCTGCATCGCCAACGTGTCGCGCGGGGCCATGATCAAGGGCCTGCTCTCCGGCGCGGCCGGGCTGTTCATCGCGACCATCGGCATCGACCATGTCACGGGCGACATGCGCTTCACCTTCGACAGCTTCGAGCTGACCGCGGGGATCTCCCTGATCCCGACCATCGTCGGCCTGTTCGCATTGTCGGAGATGTTCATGCGCGCCTCCGAGGCCCATGTGCCCAAGACGCGGATCGCCCACAAGGCGGGCTTCCGTCTGCCGCGGGTATCGGAGTGGCGGGGGCGCTTGGGGATCTTGTTCAAGTCCTGCGCCATCGGCTCCTTCGTCGGCGCGCTGCCGGGCACGGGCGCCGCCACGGCCGCATTCATCAGCTATTCGGAGGCCAAGCGCAGCTCGCGCAACCGCGACAAGCTGGGCACCGGCGAGCCGGACGGGCTGGTCGCGGCCGAGAGCGCCAACAACGCCGTCACCGGCAGCGCCATGGTCCCGACCCTGGCGCTCGGCATTCCGGGCGATCCGGTGACGGCGGTCATGCTCGGCACCTTCATCGTGCAGGGCATCACGCCGGGACCGCGTCTGTTCACCCACGATCTGGATCTGGTCTATGCCATCTTCTTCATCCTGATCGCGGTCAACCTGCTGATGTTTCTCGTCGGCGCCGTCGGCGCCCAGGCTTTCACCCGGGTGCTGCGTATCCCCGAGCCCGTCCTGATGGCGCTCGTGGTCGTCGTCGCCCTGGTCGGGGCTTACGGCGTGCGCGGCAATCCCATCGACCTGGTCACGGCCTTCGTCGCCGGTGTGATCGGCTTCCTGTTGCGCAAGAACGGCTTTCCCCTGGCGCCGATGGTCATCGGCATGGTGCTGAGCCAGATGATCGAGAATTCCCTGAGACAGGGCCTGCTGATCACCCGCGGAGATTTCCTGGCCTTCTTCGAACGCCCGATCGCCTTGACCCTGTTCGTGCTGACGCTGGCGATCCTGCTCTGGCCCCTGCTGCGCTGGGCGACGCTCGGGCGGCGGACAGGCGGATCGCCGGGGCGGGCGCCGGAATGAGCGTCGATCGCCAACCGGTCCTGGTGACCGGCGCCAACGGCTTCCTGGGCGCATGGATCCTGGCGGGCCTGGCGGCCGCAGGGCGACCGGCGGTCGCGTCGGACCTCGCGCGCGATACGCGCCGCCTCGACGACCTCCTGGCGCCGGATCGACAGGGGGCAATCCGGTGGCGGAGCTGCGATGTCGGCGATGCCGAGGCGGTCGGCACGCTCGTCGGCGATACCAAGCCGGCCGCCATCGTTCACCTGGCCGCGCTGCAGATTCCCGCCTGCCGCGCCGCGCCGAGCCTCTGCGCTCAGGTCAATATCGGGGGACAGATCAATGTCCTGGAAGCGGCCCGGCGGCATGGGGTGCCGCGGGTGATCTACACCAGCTCTGCGGCGGCCAAGCCCCGCGGGCCGGCCAACGCTCCGGCCAACCTGTATGGCGTCTTCAAGAAGACGGCGGAGGAGATTGCCCGCCTGTATTGGGAGGCCCACGGCGTCCGCAGCCTCGGCCTGCGCCCGCACATCGTCTACGGCGTCGGCCGCGACGAGGGCGAGACCTCCGCCATCACCAAGGCGATCCGTGCCGCCGCTCTCGGCGAGCCCTACGCCATGCCCTTCGCCACGCAGGGCTGCCTGCAATATGCCGGAGAGGTGGCGGACATCTTCTGCCGCTGCGTCGCCGCGGACTGGGACGGCGCGCTGCTCTCCGACCTGACCACGGAGCAGCACTCCACGGACCAGCTTCTCGCGGCGATCCGCGCGGAGGTGCCCGATGCGGACATCGAGCCGTCGGACACGATCCGCGTCTCCCCGAGCCAGGGGTTCGACAACACGGTCCTGAGGTCCGTTATCGGCGAGTGGCCGCGGACGCCGCTCGCCGAAGGCGTGATCAGGACCATCGGCCAGTTCAGGGCCCGTGCCGCCGGTCGCCATCACGCCGCGCCCGCCGGTTCGACGTAAGCCCGCGACCAAGCGGCACCCGCGATGGCGGCCGCCTCGGGGCGCAATGGAAAGGCTTCCCGAGGGATGGAGGCACCTTGGGAAGCCAGTTGGTCAGGGTATTGAAACCGGGCGTGCATCGGGAGCCGTACGATGCTGACAGACCGAATGCGCCGCCGGTCTCGTTGTCTTGTCTATGCGGGCCTAGTCCGAGGCAGTCTCACCCTCACCCCATGAAAAGCGATGCAGTATAGATCTCCTCGATGAAGTGGCGCGCCCACTCACCGAAGAGAGAAAGACTGCTTCATCTTTCAGGTTTGAGATGTGAGATATGCCACATCTTCGGATATCTTTGGTGCATTGCCGTCGGCCGCTCAGCGCGCGGCCGGCGCTTCCGCACGCGACGGAACGGGCTCGCTCTCCCCGAGCCCGCCGCCCGCAGCCACCCAGCCGTCGGTGCCCGCGGGGTACCAGAAGACACGACGGTAGCCCCAGGCCAGCGCCCGCCTGGCGGCGTTCCAGGACATCCAGCAGTCGGCCAGGCAATAGAACAGCAGGGGCTTGGCGCGGTCGCCACCCGTGAGCCTGGCCAGGTTCGATCTGAAGTAGGCCTCGAGCTCGGGGCTCAGGACGCCGAAGCCCACATTGGCGAGCCAGACGCTGCCCGGAATGTTGCGCCGCGCCTGGGGGCGCCAGAGCGTGCCTGCCGGCAGGCCAGCCGGCTTCGGCGGGCGCGGCATGACGTCGATGAAGAGTGCGCGGCGCGATGTCCAGAGGCGCATCGCCTCGCGGTCCGAGACCACGGTGGCGCCTCGAAGCGTCGCGGGCACCGGGCTGCGATAGTCGTGAGTGCGGTAGCCCGCGGGCTCGGCCGGGCGGCCGTCGCCGGCGGTCGCGGGCGGCGCTGTCAATGAGAGAGCCAGGCCAAGTGCCAAGGAAACGCGCACGCCGAGACGGCGGTTTCCGCGCTCCGGCCTTGCCCGTTCCATCGAAGCCAACCCGCACTCTCCCTCATTTACAGGTCCCGCACGGAAAAAACGATCGGCTCGCGCGAAATCCTCGCGGGCCGACACTATGGACCACACTCCCCACTATGTATTCCGCAGCAAATGCCAATGGATTCCTGCTTTCGCAGGAATGACGGGGAGATGGGACCCAACGCGCGTCTCCGACGCCACGGCCCTCACTTGCCGCGGGCGATCAGCTTGTTCTGCTCGTCCAGGAGCGGCACGCCGTAGCCGAGCAGGAGGCCGTGGATCTCGTCCTGGTGCTTGGCGATCAGCCGGTTGAGCTGGCGCTTCCACTCCTTCTCGTTCAGCCGCACGCCGAAGGTGATGCGATAGGCCATGCGCGGGCCCTGCTTCTCCTTGGTGAGCGGGATGACGGCGAGCGGGGTCTTGCTCTTCTTGGCGTAGTAGCCGCCGATCGGCCCCCAGAGCAGGCCCGCGTCGAGCGCGCCGGAGACGATCTCCTCGACCATCTTCTCGGCCGGGGACTCGAAGCGCCGGTCGACCATGAGCTGGAACGGACGCGCGGTCTCCAAAAGGTCGTTCAGCGCCAGCAGCGTCGCCGGCGGCGTGCCGGCCACCACGCCGATGCGCCGGCCCTTGAGCCGCGCGTCGCCGATATGCTCGACGTCCTTCAGGGGGGAGGCCGCGGGCACGATCATCACATAGGTCGAGCGGTAGTAGTGGTTGGTGTTCTGCACCAGCTCGTGGCCCTGGGAGAAGCCCATGATGATGTCGCACTTGCGGGCCCTGAGCGTGTTGCGCACGAAACCCATGGCCTGCGGGAACCAGGTGTAGAGCACCGGCACGCCGAGCTTCTCGCCCAACAGCTCCGCCAGTTTGTTCTCGAAGCCCTCGCGCTTCTTGTTGGAGAAGGGCAGGTTGGCCGGATCGGCGCAGACGCGCAGCGCCGACCGGTCCACCAGGTCCGCCGTCTGGGCCCGCAGGTCCCCATACTCGCAGAGGACGAAGGCCGTCAGCAGCGCAAGCGCCCGGGCCAGGCTCTCGACCTTAGCCGCCAAAGCACTCCGTCTCCGCCTCCCGCGCCTCCTTGGACTTCGCCTCCTTCTTGCGCGGCCGGCCGCGGCCGATGGCCTCGTCCGCGCGCGCCATCAGATAGACGTAGAGGTCGTCGATGAAGCACATCACGTTCAAGTTGGTGCCGAAGGCCGGCATCTTGCTCTGCTGGGCCGCGCCGATCTTCTCCTGCCCATTCACCACCACCTCCAGGAACTTGTCGTAGCCCAGCGCCTTCATGGAGTCCTTGAGAGGCGGCGCGAAGGTGCTGCCGAGCGCGTCCGGGCCGTGGCAGACATGGCATTCGGAGTGGTAGCGGCGGAAGCCGCTATAGGTGTACCAGTCGACGGTCCCGTCCTCCTTGACGTTGTAGGTCGGGGTGCCCTCGGCATCGAGATACTTGCCGCCCTCGGAGGTCACGGCCTTGCCGGCCTCGGCCGGCGCGGCGGCCGCGAGCACAAGAACGAGGGCGAGGGCGGCGGCACCAATCAATCTCATACGCATTCTGTCCTGCCGAATTCGGTTCACTGTCACGGGACCGCGAGACAGACCAAGCCCTGCGTCCCGGCGACGAGAGGGCCCGGCAACGCGACCGCGTCGCATCGCCGGGCCCATCCGTGGATCATGCCCTGACGGCCCCCTCGCCTATGGCAGCGAGAACACCGTGAGCTGACCGCCGAGGCGGGTGTACTTGTGCAGCGCGGCATAGCCGCCGACCGCACCGAGGCCCGCCTGCGGGTCCGTCAGGCCCGCCGCCAGGCCGATGCCGGCCCAGCCGCCGATGCCCGACAGGATGGCGATGTACTGCTTGCCACCATGCATGTAGGTCGTGACGTTGCCGATGATGCCCGAGGGGGTCTTGAACTTGTAGAGCTCCCGACCCGTCTTGGCGTCGACCGCCTTCAGGAAGCCTTCCAGCGTGCCGTAGAAGACCACGTCGCCGGCGGTGGCGAGCGCGCCCGACCAGACCGAGAACAGCTCGGGGTTCGACCAGACGATCTTGCCCTCGATGGCGTCCCAGGCGATGAAGTTGCCCATGTGCTTGCTGCCCTTGGGCGGGTACATGCTGAGGGTCGCGCCCACATAGGGCTGGCCCGCGGTGTAGGACACCTTGAAGGGCTCGTAGTCCATGCAGACGTGGTTGGTCGGCACGTAGAACAGGCCGGTGCGCGGCGAGAAGGCCGCCGGCTGCTGGTCCTTGGTGCCGAGCGCCGCCGGGCAGATGCCGGTGGTGTTCACGTCCTCGCCCTGCTGCTCGGTCGAGTAGCGGGCCACCACTTTCGGCCGGCCGTAGGTCTTGCTGTTCTTGTCCATGTCGACGCCGGTCGTCCAGTTCACGACCGGGTCGTACTTCTCCGCCACCAGCAGCTCGCCGGTCTCCCGGTCCATGGTGTAGGCCAGACCGTTGCGGTCGAAGTGGACCAGCATCTTGCGCATCTGGCCGCCCATCTCCTGGTTGACCAGGATCATCTCGTTGACGCCGTCATAGTCCCACTCGTCGTGGGGCGTCATCTGATAGACCCATTTGGCCATGCCCGTGTCCGGGTTGCGCGCGAAGATGGTCATGGACCATTTGTTGTCGCCCGGACGCTGCACGGGGTTCCAGGTGGAGGGGTTGCCGGAGCCGTAATAGAACAGGTCCAGCTCCGGATCGTAGGCCAGCCACCCCCAGGTGCAGCCGCCGCCGATCTTCCACTGATCGCCCTTCCAGGTCTTCAGGCTCGAATCCTTGCCCACCGGCTTGCCGAGGCTGGTGGTCTTCTGCGGATCGAACAGGAGCTGGTCGTCCGGACCCACGGAATAGGCGCGCCAGACGCGCTTGCCCGACGTCAGGTCGTAGGCGGTGACGTGGCACTGCACGCCGAACTCGCCGCCGGAGATGCCGACGATCACCTTGTCCTTGACGATCATCGGGGCGCTGGTGCCGGTCTCGCCCTTCTTGGGGTCGCCGTTGACCGCCTTCCACCTGACCTTGCCGGTCTGCGCGTCGAGCGCGACCACCGTGGTGTCGGCCTGGTGCAGGATGATGGTGCCTTCGGCATAGGCGAGGCCGCGGTTGACCGTGTCGCAGCACATCACCGGGATGGTGTCCGGATCCTGCTTCGGCTCGTATTTCCAGATGATGGCGCCGTCATTGTTCAGGTCGAGCGCGAAAACGTTGTTCGGGAACGGCGTGTGGACATACATGATGTTGCCGATCACGAGAGGCCCGCCCTCGTGGCCGCGCAGGACGCCCGTGGAGAAGGTCCAGGCGACCTTCAGGGACCCGACATTCTCTCTATTGATCTGCGCCAGAGTGCTGTAGCGGTGATTGGCATAGTTGCCGGTCGGCGACACCCACTCCGCCGCGTTCTTCTCCTTGGCCAAGAGCTGCTCGTTGGCGCTCGCCGGACCGGCGAAGCCCACGGCCGCGAAGGCCGCACATAGAACGACGAAAAACCTCCTCATGCCACACATCTCCTTTCTCGATTCTCCTCCCGATGTGTCCGTCCTTCCCGACAGAACGAGGCTTCGCACCCGGGCTCGCTAGGAGCCAGGTAGCCGCAATGCGATCTGACGAGAGAGGATGAGCGCGTGATGCCCGTCGGACCCTCGATTCCTCGAGGAATGCATCGTTTCGTCCCTATAGTTGTTTTGCGCCAACCACTTAGTAGGTAGTGGCATTTCTTTTGTAAGCCGCAAATAATGTTAGAGGCCGCCCAGTTGCGGAGCAAGAGCAATGCCCCCGGGATCGACCTCGTTCAATAGTAGGAATTTTAGGAAGATATTGCAGGAAATAAATGCAAGATGGGTCTTTCGTAGGAGCGAGGGACGCGCACCGGACGCCGCGCGCCGACGACGAGCGGACCCCGTCTCCGCCCATCAGGGCGACTTATCTGTCGATTAGAAGATATGCGGGCCGAACACCTTATCGAACGCCGCACGAGCGGGTATATTAAAGGCCCGACCCGTGAGAGTGCCGCGAGGAGGACAAGCGATGAAAGTATGGCAGAAGCCGCAGATCGAAGAGACCGAGACC
>JAKSBI010000769.1 GCA_022361215.1 Hyphomicrobiales bacterium
CCTACGCCGCCGTGGTCGAACGCATGGGCCTGAAGCGCGCGCCGGTCGGCAGCTACGCCCGCCGCGCCCCGGCCTCGGTGGCCTACGCCTCCCTGTGGCAGGACTTGCTCGACGCGGTGGCGTGAGGGCTGTTTTGGCGTCAGATGCTACGGCAATGTGTATTGCCGACCACTTCCGGAAGAGATATTAGTTAAGAAATCTACCAGCGGCTGCTAGGGGGCGGCATGGCTGAGCGGTCCGACAAGCGGTGGGATATCCTCACCGTCTTTGTTTTGCTCGTTCTGGGCATCCTTATCGCATTCTTCTTCCTCTATGTCGCGACACGTGGTGTTGGAGGAAGCGTCTGGTCCTATAAGGACTTTGTGACGATAAGCCTTACCGTTGTCACCGTTGTCTTGGCCGCCCTGGGACTAGGAATCGCGCTACTCGCCATTTGGGGCTACGCCCAGATTGAGAAATTGGCTGGCCAGAAGGCCGAAGAAGTAGCAAAAAAGGCGGCGGAGGACCATTTATCAAGTGAGGAGTTCCGAGAACGTTTCCGAGAGACGATAGAGAAACTACAGGAAGAGCGTGCTATACGTAGCGTAACCGGTGAAGAGAGTCCGAAAGCTGGAGAAGGTGATGCAGAGCGAGCAGAGCCTACACCACCTCCCGAGAGAAAACCGCCAGACGGTTGAGCGCGAGGTCGTCAGACGGCGGCAGTACTCAGTGCCGGTGGATGTGCAGGCCATAGCCGAAGACCTCGGTATTAACGTTTGGTCTTGGGATATGGGGCCTGACGTTTCTGGCATGCTGGCACGGCAGAGTCCGCCTGACGGCGGGCGATCAGGCTACGCAATCTATGTCAACAACCAACATCACCCCAACCGAATGCGTTTTACAATCGCGCATGAGATAGCCCACTTCATCCTGCATCGAGACGAGTCACCGGATACGATCCGCGATGATCAGTTCTATCGCGCCCTTTCAAATCCGTTGGAAGCAGAGGCAAACAGGCTGGCCGCCGAGATCTTGATGCCGTGGCATTTGGTCAATGAGCTTACCTCTCAAGGCGTCACCAGCCTCGATGAGTTAGCGTCTCGCATGCAGGTCTCGAAGCAAGCGATGGCGATCCGTCTGGGAATTCCCTACGACCAGACTTGGGAATAGAGAACAGCTAGCTAGTCAATCGAACGTCCAGCCTCCAACGTTGCTATGTGGTCGATCAAAATGTTCTCCACATAGGAGGCCAGACTCCGCCGGTCGGCAGCGGCCGCCTTTTCAAGAGCGGCCTTTAGGGCGGGTTCGACGCGAACGGAGATAGCTGCTGTTTTGGTCAATGAATGCAACTTTCATTTATTGAGTGCATTTGTGTGTTGACGTATGCGCCCAACTGATGTAATCTGCATACATACTCACACTTTGAGTGTGCGTGGGCAAGGGGTAATGCCGATGCCGCACGACGAATGCGCTTGGAACGACTGCCTGGAGGGGGAGGACGCCACCATGACACCTGCCGATCTGCCCGATGCCCTGGCCTTGGCCATTCGCGCCTGCACGAACGCCGATGAGCGCGCAGTCAAGACCGAGGGGGTCGAAGCCCTTTTGGCCAAGCGGGAATGGCGGCGGCAGGAACAGCGCGTCACCGGTCTGGAGCACGCTGTGTCGGTGGTCACGGCGACCGGTCCTGAACTGGCCGCCGCACAACTGGTTATCGCGGCGGGCTATTTGGACGTGC
>JAKSBI010000314.1 GCA_022361215.1 Hyphomicrobiales bacterium
CGGGCCTTTCGCTTCGATCCATCCCCGGCGCCAATTCTCCATCATTCCTGCCAACGCGGGAAATACTCGCGCCACATCTCTTACTCGGCGTCATCCCGGCGCAGGCCGGGATCCATCCGCCGTGCAAATCTCTGGGTCTCGCGGATTGTGTCGAGACCCTGCCGCCGGCTCCGGACGTCGCCCGCCCTTGCTGCGCCAAGCAGCAGCCGCGCCTGGATCCCGGCCTGCGCCGGGATGACGCCGGAGGGGCCTTTCAAATGGCTGTGCGGACGCACGAGCCCCGGCTGGATACCAAGGCAAGGCTGTATCTGTCGTGCCAATCGAACCGCCGCCAAAATCCTGAACACCGGTGCGCTTTCTCAGGAATGACGGCGTGTGTGGATCGGTCCGATCAAGCCAGATTGCCCTCATCCTCGTTGCGGTCGCGCCGGAGGCGGCGCCAGGTTTCCAGCCGGCGAGCGATCTCGGACTCGAAGCCGTGCTCGGTCGGCGTGTAGAAGGTCTGCCGGTCGAGGCCGTCGGGGAAATAGTTCTGACCGGAGAAGCCGTCCTCCTGGTCATGGTCGTAGGCGTAGCCGGCACCATAGCCCTCTTCGCGCATCAGGCGGGTGGGCGCATTGAGAATGTGCTTCGGCGGCGGCAGCGATCCGGCCTCCTTGGCCAGCGACATGGACCGCTTGAACGCGACGTATGCGGCGTTGGACTTGGGCGCCGTGGCCAGATAGACCGCCGCCTGCGCCAGGGCCAGTTCGCCTTCGGGAGACCCGAGAAAGTGATAGGCGTCCTTGGCGGCGTTCGCCTGCACCAGGGCCTGCGGATCGGCCAAACCGATGTCCTCGACCGCCATGCGCACCAGCCGCCGGGCGATGTAGAGCGGGTCCTCGCCGCCCGCCAGCATGCGCGCCAGCCAGTAGAGCGCCGCGTCCGGATCGGAGCCGCGCAGCGACTTGTGCAGCGCGCTGATCAGGTTGTAGTGGCCGTCCTGGCCCTTGTCGTAGATCGGCGCCCGGCGCTGCACCAGGGCGATGAGCGCCTCACGGTCCAGGGGCGCATTGCCCTCGCCGGCGGCAAGATAGATGTCCTCGGCCAGGTTGAGCGCGGCGCGGCCGTCCCCGTCGGCCATGCCCAGGAGCGCCGTGCGCGCGTCCGGCTCGAGCGGCAGGGGCCGGCCTTCGTGAGCCTCGGCGCGGCGCAGCAGCTCGTCCAGCGCCGCCTCGTCGAGCCGCTTGAAGGTCAGCACCGTGGCCCGGGAGAGCAGTGCCGCGTTCAGCTCGAAGGATGGGTTCTCGGTGGTCGCGCCCACCAGGACGATGGTGCCGTCCTCCATGTTCGGCAGGAAGGAGTCCTGCTGCGCCCGGTTGAAACGGTGGATCTCGTCGACGAAGAGCAGCGTGCCGCGGCCGTCGCGGCGCCGGGTCCGGGCCGCCTCGAACACCTTGCGCAGGTCCTGGACGCCCGAGAAGATGGCGGAAAGCTGCTCGAAATGGAGGTCCGTCTCGTGCGCCAGGAGACGCGCGGCCGTGGTCTTGCCGGTGCCGGGCGGTCCCCAGAAGACGATCGAGGAGAGCTGGCCGGCGCCGATCATGCGGGTCAGAATGCCGTCCGCGCCCAGGAGATGATCCTGGCCGACAATCTCCGAAAGGGCGGCGGGACGCAGCCGGTCCGCAAGCGGCCGTGGCGCCTCGGCGTCCAGACCGGCAGCCTCGAACAGCGAGGTCATGCGATCATCCGCCGACGACCAGGTCGACCAGCCGGCCCTTGCGCTTGACCCTCAGGATCCAGCGCCGCGCCGGCTCGCGCACCAATTGGCTGAGATGCTTCACCGAACGCACGGTCTTGTTGTTCAGCCGGACGATGATGTCGTGCCGCCGCACCACGTTGTAGATGCTGGCGGCGCTGCCGCGCCGGACGCCGAGCACGATCACGCCATAGGCGTCCTCGTCGATCTGAAGCTCCTCGGCCAGCGCCGGCGAGAGGTTTGCGATCTTGGCGCCGGACAGCGGATGCTCGCCGGACATCTCGCGAGTGTTGCGCGGCGGGGTCTCCGGCGCCGCGCTCAGCGCCACGTCGAAGGTCAGCGACTTGCCGCCGCGCATCACGCCGAGGGCCGTCCTGCCGCCGATGCCCTTGGTGGTGAAGCGGTAGCGGAAGGCGCGCGGATCGGCCACCTCCTTGCCGTCGACGGTGACGATGACGTCGCCGGGCCGCAGCCTGGCGCGCCCGGCCGGGCTGCCCTTCTCGACGCGCTTGACGAGGGCGCCGACGGGCCGGTCGAGCCCCAGGGACTCGGCGATGTCGGAGGTCACCGGCTGCAGCCGGGCGCCGAACCAGGGGCGCTTGACCCGGTCGCCCGTCATGGCCGATTGCACGACCAGATTGACCATGTTGACCGGGATCGCGAAGCCGATGCCGTGCGAGCCGCCGGTGCGGGAGTAGATGGCCGTGTTCACGCCCACCAGACGCCCGTTCATGTCCACGAGCGCGCCGCCGGAATTGCCCGGATTGATGGCCGCGTCGGTCTGGATGAAGAACTGATAGTCCGAGACGCCGACGCGGGTGCGCGCCAGCGCCGAGACGATGCCGCTGGTCACGGTCTGGCCGACGCCGAACGGGTTGCCGATGGCCAGCACCAGATCGCCGACCTCCAGCGCATCGGAGTTCTCAAACTGCAGAAAGGGAAAGGTCTCGCCCTTGGCGTCGTCGATCCGGATCACCGCCAGGTCCGTGCGCTCGTCCTTCAGGATGATCTTGGCGGTGAACTCGCGCTTGTCCGCCAGCGCCACCTTCACCTCGGCCTGGCCGCCGCCCTTGATCACGTGGTGGTTGGTGACGATGACCCCGTCGGGGCTGACGATGACGCCCGAGCCCAGAGAGTTCTGCACGCGCTCGCGCGGGATGCCGAAGCCGCGGCCGAAGAACTGGCGAAACCAGGGGTCGTCGAAGAAGGGCGACCTGCGCTGGCGCACCTTGCGGCGCACATAGACGTTCACCACGGCCGGCGCCACGCGCTTGACGATCGGCGCGTAAGAGAGCTTCAGCTCGGCCTGGGATGAGGGCACGCGGCGGTTCTGGGCTTCGGCCACGACCGCCGTGGCCAGCGTGGCCACGAGGACCAGGGCCGCAGTCAGGCAAACGGAGAGTCTTTGGACGCGTTTCGGGCGCAACGCCTTGCCTCCTCTCAATCGTACGAGTCCTCGCTTGAATCCTGGCCCAGATATAAGCGCGGACGCCAAAACACGAAAGGGCGGCACATGTGCCGCCCCCCCGGAAAGACCACGATCGAAACGACCCCTTGGGCGCTAGGCGGCCTCGGCCTTGGCTTCCGCCTCCTCCGCCTGATCCTGCGTCGGGCCGGAATCCTGGCCGCGGGCCTCAGGGTCGCGGTCGACCAGCTCGATCACGGCCATGGGCGCGGAATCGCCGTAGCGGTAACCCGCCTTGAGGACGCGCGTGTAGCCGCCGGGGCGATCCTTGTAGCGGGCCCCCAGGGTCTCGAACAGCTTCTTCACCATGGCCTCGTCGCGCACCCGCGACACGGCGAGGCGCCTGGCATGCAGGTCGCCGCGCTTGGCCAGCGTGATCAGCCGGTCCGCGACCCGCCTCAGCTCCTTGGCCTTGGGCAGCGTGGTGACGATCTGCTCGTGCTTGATCAGGGCCGCGGCCATGTTGGCGAACAGCGCCCGGCGATGGCCGGCGGTACGATTGAGCTTACGGCCTGCTCTGCGATGCCGCATGACGAACTCCCTTTGCCTGGCGACGGACGATGCCGCCGCGTCGGCGCCTAATAATGATCCTCGTAGCGCTTGGCCAGCTCTTCGATGTTCTCGGGCGGCCAGTTCGGCACTTCCATGCCGAGATGCAGCCCCATGCCGGCCAGCACTTCCTTGATCTCGTTGAGCGACTTGCGACCGAAGTTCGGCGTGCGCAGCATCTCCGCCTCGGTCTTCTGAATGAGATCGCCGATATAGACGATGTTATCGTTCTTCAGGCAGTTGGCCGAGCGCACGGAGAGCTCCAGCTCGTCCACCTTCTTGAGCAGCGCCGCATTGAACTCCAGCTCCGGCGCGCGCTCCTCGACGACCTCCTTCTGCGGCTCCTCGAAGTTCACGAAGATCGCGAGCTGGTCCTGGAGGATCCGCGCCGCCAGCGCCACCGCGTCGTCCGGGCGCACCGAGCCGTCGGTCTCGATATCCATGGTGAGCTTGTCATAGTCGAGGATCTGGCCCTCGCGGGTGTTCTCGACCTTGTAGGAGACCTTCTTCACGGGGCTGTAGAGGCTGTCCACCGGGATCAGGCCGATGGGCGCGTCGTCCGGTCGGTTGCGCTCGGCCGGGACGTAGCCCTTGCCGAGATCCGTGGTGAACTCCATGCGGATCGAGGCGCCCTCGTCGAGGGTGCAGATCACGTGGTCCGGATTGAGAATGTCGATCTCGGAGCCGGCCTCGATGTCGCCCGCCATGGCCACGGACGGCCCTTCCTTCTTCAGCACCATGCGCTTCACGCCCTCGGAATGCTGGCGCAGCGCGATCTCCTTGATGTTCAGGACGATGTTGGTGACATCCTCGCGCACGCCGGCAATGGACGAGAACTCGTGCAGCACGCCGTCGATATGGACCGACGTGATCGCCGAGCCCTGCAGGGACGACAGCAGGATGCGCCTCAGCGCGTTGCCGAGGGTGAGACCGAAGCCACGCTCCAGCGGCTCGGCGACGATGGTCGCCATGCTCTCCG
Source organism: Hyphomicrobiales bacterium (assembly GCA_022361215.1). Taxonomy (GTDB): domain Bacteria; phylum Pseudomonadota; class Alphaproteobacteria; order Rhizobiales; family Methyloligellaceae; genus JAKSBI01. The sequence continues at coordinate 4,732 of JAKSBI010000314.1, forward strand.
GGTTGCGCCCGGGCGTGACGTTCAGTTTCGTCGGCTTGATCAGGTCTTGCCAGTTCTTTTGAAGCACTTCGGCACCTCTTTGTCGTATCAGCCCGCCATGCCGAAGGTGTCGGGGCACGCCGGTTCTGGTCCGTGCCGGCCCGCGGGCCGGCGGACATCTCGGGTTCTAGACGCGGCGACGCTTGCGCGGGCGGCATCCATTGTGCGGGATCGGCGTGACGTCGCGGATCGAGGTGATCACGAAACCGGCCGCCGAGAGCGCGCGCAGCGCCGACTCCCGGCCGGATCCGGGGCCGCGAACCTCGACCTCGAGGTTCTTCATGCCGTGCTCCATGGCCTTCTTGCTGGCGTCCTCGGCCGCAACCTGCGCCGCATAGGGGGTCGACTTGCGCGACCCCTTGAAGCCCATCGCCCCAGCCGACGACCAAGAGATCGCGTTGCCCTGCGCATCCGTGATCGTGATCATCGTGTTGTTGAACGAAGCGCTGACATGCGCCACGCCCGACGTGATGTTCTTTCGCTCACGGCGGCGAACGCGTGTTCTTTCCTTTGCCATCCGGTCAGTCTCACTTTCGAAAAATATGCCGGCCAGACGCTGCTGGCGGCGCTGCCTGCTCGGCCCCTATCTTCTACCTGCGATCGGCTTGGCCGGGCCCTTGCGCGTGCGCGCATTGGTGTGGGTGCGTTGGCCGCGAACCGGCAAGCCGCGCCGGTGACGCAAACCCCGGTAGCAGCCGAGGTCCATCAACCGCTTGATGTTCATCGCCACTTCGCGCCTCAGATCGCCCTCGACCATATACTCGCGGTCGATCACCTCGCGGATCTGGATCACTTCCTGGTCCGACAGCTCGTTGACCCGCCGCTCCCGCGGAATCTTCACTTTTTCGCAGATATCCTGCGCATATCTCCGGCCGATCCCATGGATATAGGTCAGCGCGATCTCCACGCGCTTGTTGGTCGGAATGTTGACGCCTGCTATGCGAGCCAAGACTTTCTCCTATAAATTCCCATGCCCGACGGCTTCGCGTAAGGTCCTGAGCAACCTGTGAACCGGAAAACGCAACAAGACCGGTCTCCGGAGGCCTAAGACACCGCCCGGACCGATCTTTTCGTCCAGAACAAGAATGCGCCTATCTAGCGGATTCCCTTGGTTTTCGTCAACCGGCAGACGCAAGGAAAATCTGCGTCCGCACATCTATGCATTCTCCAAGACCTCGTCAATCTCTTCTGCAACGGTTTCGATCCCCGCCATCCCGTCGACCGCCCGCAATTTGCCGCGCGCCTTGTAATAGTCGACCAGCGGCGCAGTCTGCGCGTGATAGGTCTCGAGGCGGCTGCGCACCGTTTCCTCGGTGTCGTCGGCCCGGCGCGTGAACTCGGTGCTGCCGCAGCGATCGCACACCCCCTCCACCGCCGGCCGCTTGGCCGTGTCGTGATAGCCCTCGCCGCAGTTGGCGCAGGTAAAGCGGCCCGTAATGCGCTCCACCAGCCGGCCGTCGTCCACATTCATGACCACGACGGCGTCGAGGGTCTTGGCCTTTTCGTCGAGCAGGCGGTCGAGAGCCTCGGCCTGTGCCACGGTGCGCGGGAAGCCATCCAGGATAAAGCCGTCCGCGCAATCGGGCTCGTCGATGCGATGGGAGATGATATCGACTACGACATCATCCGACACCAGCTCCCCGCGGTCCATCACCTCTTTGGCCTTGCGCCCCACCTCGGTGCCCGCGGCCGCCGCAGCCCTCAACATGTCGCCGGTAGACAGTTGAACAAGCCCACGACGGTCACCCAACATCTTGGCCTGTGTGCCCTTCCCCGCGCCCGGTGGCCCGAGAAAGATCAGATTCATCTTCGGCGTTTGCCTCCCAGCTTCGATCGCTTGATCAGGCCCTCATACTGGTGCGCGAGCAGATGGCTCTGCACCTGGGCCACCGTGTCCATCGTCACACTGACGACGATCAGCAGGGAGGTGCCGCCGAAATAGAATGGGACGGCGGCATAGGAGATCAGGAATTCCGGCAGGATACAGACGGCGGCCAGATAGGCCGCGCCGACGACGGTGATGCGCGTCAGCACATAATCGATATGCTCCGCCGTGCGCTCGCCCGGGCGGATGCCAGGGATGAAACCGCCATATTTCTTAAGGTTGTCGGCGGTGTCCTTCGGGTTGAAGACGACGGCGGTGTAGAAGAAGGCGAAGAAGACGATCATCGCCACATAGAGAATGAGGTAGAGCGGCTGGCCGCGGCCGAGCAGCGCCGTGATCGTGGTCAGCCATTCCGGCCCGCCCTGGCCCGCCGCGGAGAAGTTCGCGACCGTCACGGGCAGGAGCAGCAGCGACGAGGCGAAGATCGGCGGGATCACGCCGGCGGTATTGAGCTTCAGCGGCAGGTGCGAGGAATCGCCCTGGAACATGCGATTGCCCATCTGCCGCTTCGGATACTGGATCAGCAGCCGGCGCTGGGCCCGCTCCATGTACACGATGACCGCGATGACGACGATGGCCATGGCCAGGAGCGCGATGATGATCGGCGTCGAGAGCGCGCCCTGGCGGCCGAGCTCGAGGGTGCCGACCAGGGCGGCGGGCAGCTCCGCCACGATGCCGGCGAAGATGATCAGCGAGATGCCGTTGCCGACGCCGCGCGCCGTGATCTGCTCGCCAAGCCACATCAGGAAGACCGTGCCGCCGACCAGGGTGATCACGGTGGTGAGGCGGAAGAACAGGCCCGGATCGAGCACGATGTTGCCCGCGCCCTCCAGGCCGACGGCAATACCGTAGGCCTGGAGGGCGGCCAGGAACACCGTGCCGTAGCGGGTGTACTGGTTGATCTGCTTGCGGCCCTGCTCGCCCTCTTTCTTGAGCTGCTCGAGATGCGGCGAGACGGTGGTCAGAAGCTGAATGATGATCGAGGCCGAGATGTACGGCATGATGTTCAGCGCGAAGATGGCCATACGGCCGACCGCGCCGCCGGCGAACATGTTGAACATGCCCAGAATGCCGGTCTGGTTCTGCTGAAAAACCCGGGCGAGCTCGATCGGGTCGATCCCGGGGATCGGGATGTAGGTGCCGAGGCGGTAGATGATCAGCGCGCCGAGCGTGAACCAGATGCGCTTCTTGAGCTCTTCCGCCTTCGAGAAGGCCGAGAAATTCAGGTTCGCGACGAGCTGTTCAGCAGCAGAAACCATGTTCTATGCTCCGGGACTCCTGGGCGCTCCTGAGAGCGCGACCCATGCCCCCAGTTAAGACGCCGCGTCGGATGTCTCGCTCGAGTCCTTCGCGGCCTTTTTCTTAGCCGGCGCCTTGGCGGACGTCTCGTCGGTCTTGGCCTTGGCCTGGCGCTTGGGCAATTCAACCATGGTCACAGAGCCGCCAGCCGCCTCGACGGCCTTGACCGCGCCGGCGGATGCGCCCGTGACCTCGAACGCCACCTTAGCCTTCAGCTCGCCTTTACCCAACAGCCGAACGCCATCCTGCACGCGCCGAATGACGCCCGCGGCCAAAAGCGCCTCGACCGTGACCGGCTTCTTGCCGTCGAGCACGCCCTTGTCGATCGCAGCCTGCACGCGCCCGAGGTTCACCTCGTTGAAATGCTTGGCAAAAATGTTGTTGAAGCCGCGCTTCGGCAGGCGCCGGTGGAGCGGCATCTGGCCGCCCTCGAAGCCCTTCAGGGCCACGCCCGAGCGCGATTTCTGGCCTTTGTTGCCGCGCCCGGCGGTCTTGCCCTTGCCGGAGCCGGGACCGCGGCCGACGCGCTTGCGCGCGCGCGTGGCGCCGGGATTGTCTCTGAGATCGTTCAGCCGCATGGGTCCTAGTCCTCAACCACCCGCACCATGTGCGACACTTTGTCGACCATGCCGCGCACCGCAGGCGTGTCCTTTAAGGTGCGTCGCCGGCCGACCTTGTTCAAGCCCAGACCGACCAATGTGGCGCGCTGGTGCTCCGGGCGCCGGATCGGGCTGGCATATTGCTCGATCGTGATGGTCTTCGCCGATTTTTTCTCAGCCATTGTCGCTCACCTTTTCGTGCGCCCGTGCCCGATGTCGCTCAGGCCTCGGCCGCAGCAGCGGCCTCGCCGGCCGTGTCGCGCCGGCGCGCCACGATCTCGCTCACCTTCTTGCCCCGGCGCGCCGCCACGCCGCGCGGGCTGTCCTCGCGCTGCAGCGCCTCGAAGGTGGCGCGCACCATGTTGTAGGGGTTGGAGCTGCCGAGCGACTTGGCGACCACGTCCTGAATGCCCAGCGTCTCGAAGACCGCGCGCATGGGGCCGCCAGCGATGATGCCGGTGCCGGGAGGCGCCGCCCTGAGCACCACCCTGCCGGCGCCGTGCCGCCCGGCGACGTCGTGATGCAGCGTGCGGCCTTCCCTGAGCGGGACCCTGATGAAGTTGCGCTTGGCCGCCTCGGTCGCCTTGCGAATGGCTTCCGGAACCTCGCGCGCCTTGCCGTGGCCGAAGCCGACCCGGCCCTTCTGGTCGCCGACCACGACCAGCGCGGCGAAGCCGAAGCGCCGGCCGCCCTTCACGACCTTCGCGACGCGGTTGATATGCACCAGCTTGTCGACGAACTCGCTGTCGCGGTCGTCGCGGTTTCTCATCGGCGAGCGTGATGAGCGTGATGGAGAGCGTGCCACTTTGCGATCCTTTTCCTTAGAAGCTCAGGCCGGCTTCGCGCGCGGCATCGGCCAGGGCCTTGACCCGGCCATGATAGATGTAGCTGCCACGGTCGAATATCACGTCCTTGACGCCGGCCTTGACCGCGCGCTCCGCGACCAGCTTGCCGACGGCCTCCGCCGCCTTGACGTCGCTGCCCTTGGGCAGCGACTTGCGCAGATCCTTGTCGATGCTGGACGCGGCCGCCACGGTGCGGCCGTTCGTATCGTCGATCACCTGCGCGTAGATGTGCATCGACGACCGGAACACGGAGAGCCGCGGCCGGCCGTTGGCGGCCCGCTTGAGCGCCCGGCGCACACGCGCCCTGCGGCGGTCGAGTCTTATGTTTGCAGCCATCTGTCGCTCCGCTACTTCTTCTTGCCTTCCTTGCGGAAGATGTATTCGCCGGCATACCGGATGCCCTTGGCCTTGTAAGGCTCCGGCGGGCGGTAGCGGCGGATCTCGGCGGCCACCTGGCCCACCTTCTGTTTCTCGATGCCGCTGATCACGACCTCCGTGGGCTTCGGGCACTTGATCTCGATGCCTTCCGGGATCGCATAGACCACGTCATGGCTGAGACCGAGCTGAAGCTGCAGGTTCTTGCCCTGCACCTGCGCCCGGTAGCCGACGCCGTTGATCTCCAGGGTCCTGGTGAAGCCCTCCGTGACGCCGGTGACGATGTTCGAGACCAGCGTGCGCGACATGCCCCACATGGAGCGGGCGCGCTTGCTCTCCTCGCGCGGGTCCACCTGGATGCCGTCGTCGGTCATCTCCGCCACGACGTCGTCCACCAGCAGAACGGCGAGCTCGCCCTTCGGGCCCTTCACCGAGACCTGTTGCCCGTCTATCGTCGCCGTCACGCCATCGGGGACCGGCACGGCTCGTTTTCCGATCCTGGACATTGCTCAAACCCCTTTCATCACCCGTGTCAGCGTCTCGTGCCCGCGCCTAGAAGACGCTGCACAGTACCTCGCCGCCGACGTTCTCATCGCGCGCCCTGGAGTCCGACATGACGCCCTTGGGCGTCGACAGAATGGCCACGCCGAGCCCGTTGGCGATGGTCGGCAGATCCCGCACCGACGAATAGACCCGGCGGCCCGGCTTCGAGACGCGTCTCAATTCCTTTATAACGGGACTGCCGTCATAATATTTGAGCTCGATCTCGAATTCCGACCGGCCGCCGTCGTAGTCCACCGACGCATAGCCGCGGATGTAGCCCTCTTCCTCAAGCACGTCCAGAACGCGCCCGCGCAGCTTGGAGGCCGGCGTCGACACCATGGACTTGTTGCGCAACTGCGCGTTGCGGATGCGCGTCAGCATGTCCCCCAAGGGATCCGTCATCGTCATGAGGTGCGTCTCCCTACCAGCTCGACTTCACCATGCCGGGGATCAGGCCCTGGGACGCAAGCTCCCGGAGCGCGATGCGCGACATCTTCAGCTTGCGATAGAAGCCGCGCGGGCGGCCCGTCACGTCGCAACGGTTGCGGATACGCGTGCGCGAGGCGTTGCGCGGGATCTGCGCAAGCTTGAGCCGCGCCGCGAAGCGCTCCTCCGCCGGCAGACTCTCGTCCTTGGCGATGGCCTTCAGGCTTGAACGCCGCTGCTCGTAGCGGTCCGCCAAGCGGCGGCGCTTGCGGTTGCGTTCCACTGAACTCTTCTTTGCCATTCAGTCCTCCGTCTGCACCGGGACGCGGCCGCGTCCTCAGTTCCGGAATGGAAAATTGAAACCCTTCAGAAGCGCCCTGGCTTCGTCGTCCGTCGGCGCCGTCGTGCACACGATCACGTCCAGGCCCCAGATCGACTCGACCTTGTCGTAGTTGATCTCCGGGAACACGATGTGCTCCTTGATGCCGAGGGCGAAATTGCCCCGGCCGTCGAAGCTCTTCGGGCTGAGGCCGCGAAAGTCGCGCACGCGCGGCAGCGCGATGGTCACCAGGCGGTCGACGAAGTCGTACATGCGGTTCTTGCGCAGCGTCACCTTGACGCCGACCGGCATGCCCTCGCGCAGCTTGAAGGTGGCGATCGACTTGCGTGCCCGGGTGATCACCGGCTTCTGGCCCGCGATCAGCGCCAGGTCGGCGGCCGCGGCGTTGACCTTCTTGGCGTCCGCCACGCCCTCGCCGATGCCCATATTGATCACGATCTTGTCGAGCCGCGGCACCTGCATGGGGTTCTTGTAGTCGAACTCCTTGACCAGCTCGTCGCGCATCACGTCGAGATACTGCTGCTTGAGCCGTGGAATGTAAGCGGTCTCAGCCATCGATCACTTCTCCCGACCGCCGCGCAAAGCGCACCTTGCGGCCGTCCTTCAGCGTCTTGAAGCCGATGCGGGTCGGCTTGCCGTCCTTCGGATCCTCGATCGCCAGGTTGGACACGTGGATCGCCGCCTCGCGGGCGACGATGCCGCCTTCCTGGTTCGGCGTCTGCTTCTGGTGCCGCCGGATGGTGTTCACACCCTGCACGAGGGCCTTGTTCTCGCGCGGCATGATCTTGATCACCTCGCCGCCCTTGCCCTTGTCCTTGCCGGCAAGCACGACGACGTGATCGCCTTTCCTCAGCTTGATCTTGGCCATCACAGAACCTCCGGCGCCAGCGAGACGATCTTCATGTGCTGCTTGGCGCGCAGCTCGCGCGTGACGGGGCCGAAGATGCGGGTGCCGATCGGCTCCCCCTGGTTGTTCACGAGCACCGCGGCGTTACGGTCGAAGCGGATGACGCTGCCGTCCTGCCGGCGCACGCCCTTGGCCGTGCGCACCACCACGGCGCGCATGACCTCGCCCTTCTTCACGCGGCCGCGCGGAATCGCCTCCTTCACGCTCACCACGATGATGTCGCCGATGGACGCATATTTGCGCTTCGAGCCTCCGAGCACCTTGATGCACTGCACGCGGCGGGCGCCGGAGTTGTCGGCGACATCGAGATTTGTCTGCATCTGAATCATGGCTTCCGCCCTTATTTCTCGTCCGCCCGAGCCGCGGGCGATCCGATCCCGCGCCTCAAGCGTTGCCGTTGTTGCTGCCTTGCGTCACGCCGCAGGGTCTCAAGTCGCCATCACCGTCCAGCGTTTCTGCTTCGAGATCGGCACGCACTCCTCGATCCGCACCACGTCGCCGACCTTGTGGGCGTTGCCCTCGTCGTGAGCGTGGTACTTCTTCGACCGCCGCACCGTCTTCTTGAACAGCGGGTGGGTGAAGCGGCGCTCGACCTTGACCACGACGGTCTTGTCGTTCTTGTCGCTCACGACGACACCCTGCAGGATTCGCTTGGGCATATGTCTCTACCTCTTCAGGCCTCGCTCGGAGCTTCGGCCCGTTTCTCCTTGGCTATGGTCCGGATCCGGGCGATGTCGCGCCGCACCTGCCGGACCCGTGCCGTGTTCTCGAGCTGACCCGTCGCCGTCTGGAAGCGCAGATTGAACTGCTCCTTCTTCAGCTTGAGCAGCTCGTCGTCGAGCTGATCCGGGGTCATGTCCCTAAGGTCTGTCGCCTTCATCGTGCTTCGTCCTTCGCCGCTCCGCGCCGCCTCACTGCTCGCCGAGACGGGCGACCACGCGCGTCTTGACCGGCAGCTTGGCCGCGGCCAGCCGCAGCGCCTCGCGCGCCACCGGGTCGGCGACGCCGTCGATCTCGAACATGATCCGCCCGGGCTTGACCTTGGCGCACCAGAACTCCGGCGCGCCCTTGCCCTTGCCCATGCGGACCTCCGTCGGCTTCTTGGAGACCGGCACGTCCGGGAAGATCCGGATCCAGACGCGCCCGGCGCGCTTCATCTGACGCGTCATGGCGCGGCGCGCGGCCTCGATCTGACGCGACGTGATGCGCGCCGGCGCCTGTGCCTTGAGGCCGTAGGAGCCGAAATTCAGCGCCGTGCCGCCCTTGGCCACACCGCGGATGCGGCCCTTCTGGGCCTTGCGGAACTTGGTTCTCTTCGGTTGCAACATGGCTCAATACCTCGTCTGGGCCGCTACGAGGCCTGCGCCTGCGACGGTCCGTCCCGGCGCAGGCGTCCGCCTTCCTGGGACTCGATGGCGCGGCGCTCCTGGGCCATCGGGTCGTGCTCCATGATCTCGCCCTTGAAGACCCAGACCTTGATGCCGATGACGCCATAGGCCGTGCGCGCCAGCGCCGTGCCGTAATCGATGTCGGCGCGCAGCGTGTGCAGCGGCACGCGGCCTTCCCGGTACCACTCCATACGCGCGATCTCGGCGCCGCCGAGCCGGCCGGCCGAGTTGATCCGGATGCCGAGCGCGCCGAGCCGCATGGCCGACTGCACGGCCCGCTTCATGGCCCGCCGAAAGGCGACGCGCCGCTCGAGCTGCTGGGCGATGGCCTCGGCCACCAGCGTGGCGTCGATCTCGGGCTTGCGCACCTCGACGATGTTGAGATGCACCTCGGACTCCGTCATCTTCGAGAGCTCCTTGCGCAGCTTCTCGATGTCGGCGCCCTTCTTGCCGATCAGGATGCCCGGCCGGGCCGTGTGCACGGTCACGCGGCACTTCCGGTGCGGGCGCTCGATGACCACCTTGGCGATGCCGGCCTGGCCGCGCGACTTCAGGATGTGCTTGCGGATCCGCAGATCCTCGTGCAGGAGCTGGGCGTACTCCCCGCGGCTAGCGAACCAGCGGGAGTCCCAGGTGCGGTTGATCCCGAGGCGCAGGCCGATCGGATTGACTTTCTGTCCCATCTAGGCAGCCTCCTCGACTTGCCGGACCACAACGGTCAGTTGGGCAAAGGGTTTCATGATCCGGCCGACACGGCCCCGGGCCCGCGGCTTCCAGCGCTTGATCACCATGTTCTTGCCCACATAGGCCTCGGCGATGACCAGGGAGTCGACGTCGAGGTCGTGGTTGTTCTCCGCGTTGGCGATGGCGGACTCGAGCGTCTTCTTGACGTCGCCCGCGATGCGCTTGCGCGAGAAGGTGAGATCAGCCAGCGCCCGGTCGACCTTCTGGCCACGGATCATCTGCGCCAGCAGGTTGAGCTTCTGCGGGCTGATGCGCAGCAGGCGCGACACCGCCTTGGCCTCGTTGTCGCCGAGCACGCGCTCTCGCTTTGCCTTGCCCATGGCCTAACTCCTTCTCGCCCGCTTGTCGGAGGCATGGCCGTAATAGGTGCGCGTCGGTGCGAACTCGCCGAACTTGTGTCCGACCATGTTCTCCGACACGAGCACCGGCAGAAACTTCTGGCCGTTGTAGACGCCGAAAGTCAGGCCGACGAACTGCGGCATGATGGTCGAGCGTCGCGACC